>JBGQAS010000041.1:0-9789 GCA_041494435.1 Anaerolineaceae bacterium
ATGCCTTGCTGAAGGTTGCCGATCTCGATAAAGCTACCGCTCATAAATCCATCCTCTATACCAGTCTCCAACCCTGTCCTTTATGTTTTAGCGCATTTTACATGTCGGGTTTGCGCGAGCTACGCTATGCCGCCCGGGATGCATATGGCGGAAGCGATGATCTGCTTGGTAAAACACCTTATCTATCCGTCAAGCCAATTCGTGTATTTCCTCCCCAGGATGAAGAATTGGAGCAAATGATTGCTGCCCTCTTCATCGCTGATACCCTGGCAGATATCAACTACCAGCCTGGTTTGGTGATGGAAGAGGAACGAAAGATTCTGCCAATTGCGGTTGAGTTTGGTGAGTTCCTATATAAGGAAAAGTGGCTACCAAGAATGGCGCAATCAAAACTAACACCCAAAGCCATGTATGAAAACTTGATTTTTCTATCCACGAATGTTTTTAGATCGTAAAAACAGAAAGATAATTTTCCATGACAACAGAATTCGATTTCCATTCCCATCGTTCCTCTGTTTACAGCCGGGGTGGCATGGTGGCTTCCTCGCAACCCCTGGCGACTGCTGCGGGTGTCAAGGTCCTGGCAGCCGGCGGAAGCGCTGCCGATGCAGCAGTTGCCACAACTGCTGCACTCAATGTTACCGAACCTACCTCCACAGGATTGGGTGGGGATTGTTTTTCCCTTTACTATGAGGCAGCATCGAAAAAAGTCTATGCACTCAACGGATCAGGCAGGGCTCCGGCCTGTCTAGATTTATCCAGGCTTCAAAAGGAAGGTTTGGGAGAGGAACTACCTCCTTTTCATCCGTACACCATTACCGTACCAGGTGCCTGTGCCGGGTGGATGGATATGCTGGAGCGTTTTGGTAAATTGCCTATATCTATGGTACTGGAACCAGCCATTGAATTGGCTGAAAAAGGTTTCCCGGTTGCTCCCCTGACGAGTTGGTTCTGGCAGAGGGGAGCGGACCATCAACTCAAGTCAGCCCTGAATGGCTCAGAACTTACGATTGATGGGCGGGGACCGAACCCCGGTGAGATTTTCCGGAATCCAGGTTTGGCGAAGACCTTGAAGCTTATTGCCAAAGAAGGCAAATGCGGATACTACAGTGGGGAAATCGCGAAAGCCATCGTTTCCATCATTGGCGAAGCTGGTGGTTGCATGACCGAGGAAGACTTGGCGAACCACATGAGCACCTGGGATGAGCCCATCTCGGTGGTCTATCGGGGTGTGCGTGTCTGGGAATGCCCTCCCAACGGGCAAGGTTTGGTGGCACTGCTCGCCTTGAACCTCCTATCCGGGTTTGATCTATCCGAATTCACCCCACTTTCTGCTATTAGGCTTCACCTGGAAATCGAAGCTATGCGCCTGGCTTTTGCTGATGGCAGGGCTCATATCTCCGATCCAGCATTTCAAAATATTCCGCTGAAGGAATTACTAAGTGCTGAATATTCAGACGTTCGACGCAAGAAAATTCACTTGGATAAAACCATTGAGCTCGCCAAGCCTGGCAAGTTGAACATAGGGACAGATACGGTGTATTTCTGTGCCGTAGATGGTGAAGGGAATGCTTGTTCGTTCATCAACAGCAACTATATGGGTTTTGGCACTGGAATAGTCCCACGGGGATGGGGTTTCAGCCTGCAGAACCGCGGGCATAATTTCAGCCTGGATCCCAATCATCCCAATCACCTCGAACCGGGCAAGCGACCGTATCACACCATCATCCCCGGCATGGCAACCCGCGAAAATGACGGCAGCCTGTATGCGCCGTTTGGTGTGATGGGTGGGTTCATGCAGCCCCAGGGTCACATGCAGGTGATTTCAGCAATGTTGGATGATAGGTTGGACCCACAATCAGCACTCGACCGACCACGGTTCAGTATCGATGGAGAGTATCTACAGGAACCCGTTGATATTGAAAGGGGCATCCCTACTAAAGTGATTACCAGGCTTGAGAAACTAGGTCACTCTGTCAATCTTGTTTCGGGAATGGGCAGAGCTATGTTTGGCAGGGGGCAAATCATCACCCGTGACCCGGAAACTGGCGTTTTATGCGGCGGTAGCGATCCTCGCGCGGATGGGTGTGCGATGGGATTCTTATAAACCGGTGCTAGAATATCGCCTATGGTTGAAGTCTCTGAACATATCCAGGGCATTCTCGATAACCTCCCGTTAAAACCTGGTTGTTACATCTACAAAAACACTTCGGGCGACGTAATTTATGTCGGCAAGGCGCTCATATTAAGGCACCGTATAAGGCAGTATTTTAAGGACAGCGAACGGCTGGACTTCAAAACCCGCCAGTTGGTAAAGAACATCGCGGATATCGAATGGATCGTGGTGGGGTCAGAGCTGGAAGCCTTGATCCTGGAAATGAACCTGATCAAGCAGCACCGCCCGCGCTATAACATCCGGCTGAAAGACGACAAACGTTACCCCTATATCAAAGTCCATTGGGCGGACCCGTTCCCCAAGGTGACAGTTACCCGCCAGATGGTCCAGGACGGTTCGCGTTATTTTGGTCCTTACACCAGCGTCTGGGCAGTGCATGAAACCCTGAATGTGGTTAGACGCATTTTCCCTTACCTGACCTGTGACCGGGTAATAACCGGGCATGATGCTCATCCCTGCTTGTATTACGACATAAAATTGTGCAGCGGACCTTGCATCGGAGCCATCAACCAGGCGGACTACCGCCAATCCATCGATGACTTGTGCAAGTTTCTCGAAGGGCACACGGAACCCATCGTCGCCCGTTTGAAAGCGGAGATGGATGTGGCCTCCGATCACCTCGAGTATGAAAAAGCAGCCACTTTTCGCGACCAGGTTTCCGCCATCGAACGGGTGATGGAAAAGCAAAAGGTGATTTCACCCGAACAGAAGGATTCGGATGTCATCGCCATGGCTCGTTCGGAACGGGAAGCCTGTGTGCAGATCTTCTTCATCCGTTCTGGAAAACTGATCGGTCGGGAGTACTTCATCCTCGAAGGCACGGAAGATGAGCCCGATCACGAGATCCTCGCCCAGTTCATCACCCAGTTCTATAACGAAGCTGCCAACGTCCCCTGCCAGATGCTGTTACCCAACGAAATCGAGGAAGCCAAGATCATCCAGCAATGGCTCAGTTCTTCCCGTGGCTGCGACAAGGTGGAGCTGACTGTCCCTCACCAGGGTTCCCAGAAGGAACTGGTGCAAATGGCTACCGAGAACGCCGTTGAGACCCTGCGCGCCTTGAAATCCCAATGGGCTGCCGATACCAACAAGCAAAGTGAAGCACTCACTGAACTCCAGGATGCCTTGCAGATGCCGTCACCTCCCAACCGGATCGAGTGTTACGACATATCCAATACCCAGGGTATCGCTTCCGTCGGTAGCATGGTGGTTTTCGAGCAGGGAGTACCCGCCAAGAAAATGTATCGCCATTTCAATATCCGCACGGTGGTGGGCCCGGACGATTTTGCCAGTATGGAGGAAGTCCTCACCCGGCGCTTCAAGCGCTGGCAGGCAATCCAGGAACAAAAAGAAGTTGGCGCAAAAATCGATGAATCCTTTGCCCGCCTGCCGGATTTCCTGATCGTCGACGGCGGCAAGGGTCAGATGGGGCGGGCTGTGAAAGTATTGGAAGATTTCAACCTGATGGGAAAGTTCCCGGTAGCAGGACTCGCTAAGCAGGAAGAGGACCTCTTCATCCCCGGCAGGGATCTCCCCCTGGAGTTATCGAAGCATTCAGCGGGTTTCTATCTCCTCCAGCGCATCCGCGATGAAGCCCACCGGTTTGCCATCACAGCGCACCGCAAGACTCGCACCCGTGAAGGGTTGGCATCCCAGTTGGAAAAAGTAAAGGGTATTGGTCCTGGGCGGCGCAAGTTGCTCTTGCAACGCTTCGGTTCGATTGAACGGATCATCGCTGCCACGGTCGAGGAATTGACCGATGTGCCTGGCATCACGCCCGAATTAGCCCAGGAACTCAAGAATCAATTGGAGTAATTCAATCAAATATTAGATAAGTTATGGGGATTTTTGGTTTTAAGGAGGAAAAATCGTGTGTGATAAAATTACCACAAGCCGGGGACGCCGACCCCGGCTTGTGGTTAAGGAGGAGAAGAAGAGAAGTCGCCCTTTGGAATTAGCATACTTCAACCTTCGTCAGCCTGCTTGACGCAAAGTATACGCTTGGTATACGCTCAGCTAACAATAAAGATAACGATATCTCAACGGAAAATGAGGCAAGATGACGGATCAGTTCTCAATTCAGACCGAAAAACTCGGGCGAATTTATAAATTACGCGGTGCCAAGAAAGGCGAAGCCAAATCCCTAGTCGCTTTAAAGGATATCGATCTCACCGTTCGCCGTGGGGAATTGTTTGGTTTGCTGGGTCCTAATATCCTTTTTGACCGGCGGGCGAGGGAAAAAGGTTTCATCGACTGGTCGGCGAGCGATTAATGAGTCTGCGAGATTGGCTTAAGTTCCTTGGTTGTGCTCTCATTTGGGGGACGAGTTTCCTATTCATTAAGATAGCTGTCGCTGATGTTTCACCCTATGTTCTTGTGGTCTTCCGCGTCTTTTTCGCCATCGTTGCCACCCTGATCATGATGCGGATTTACCGCAGCAAGATCCCGCGGAAGCCCCGCTACATTTGGATTTTTGCAGTTTTGGGATTGCTCAATGTTGCCATCCCATTCATCCTGATCTCCACCGCAGAAGAAGCCATTCCCTCTGGCATGGCTTCTATCATGAACAGCACCGTACCCTTGTTCACCTTGCTTATCGCATCGGTTTTCCTCAAAGAAGAACGGGCTACCTGGCTGCAAAGCCTGGGTTTGGTGATCGGGTTTGGGGGCATCGTGGTGTTGATGTCTGACCGGCTGGGTGGGGGGCTCAATGCTCCTCTTCGCGGGTTAATATTCATGCTCATCGCTGCGTTGTGTTACGCTACTAGCGTCATTTTTGCGCGCAAATTTCTCAAGGGAGATGATCCGGTCATCCAATCGATGGGGCAGATGGTATGGGCTATGCTGTTCGTCTCGATAGCTGCCTTTACCCAGGATCCCTCATTTCGGCTTCCTTCCCAACCCTTGACCTGGGTGTTGCTCATCGTCCTGGGACTGGTCAATTCAGGCCTGGCGAACCTGCTTTATTATTCCCTCTTGAATTCCGTGGGTCCCACCCGGACGGTGCTGGTGTCCTATGCTTTTCCCTTGATAGCCGTCCTGCTGGGTGTAATTATCCTGGACGAACCTTTTGGCTGGCGTCAGATTCTGGGGGGATTGTTGATCATCGGTGGGGTGGTTTGGGTGAATTCCACCCGCAGGTTCTCCAAAAACGAGCCTGCAGCCTGATCCCAAGCTTGCTTAATCTGCATTAAGTGAGATAGGGGATATTGAAAAGGAATCCCGTTTACAATTAGATTGATGAGCGACAAATTCCGTTCGGGGTATGTGGCGGTGATTGGGCGTCCCAGCGTGGGGAAATCCACCTTGATGAACGCCTTCTTGGGTCAAAAGGTCGCTGCTGTTTCTCCCAAACCCCAAACCACTCGACGCAAACAATTGGGCATCCTAACCACAGAAGAAGCGCAGGTTGTTTTTGTGGATACCCCCGGGATTCACAATCCCGTGCATAAGCTTGGTGTCTACATGAACGCTGTAGCCGAAGATGCCTTGCTGGATGCAGATGTTATCCTGTGGTTGGTATCCGTTGATCAGCCCCCGACATCCGAAGACAGGCAGATTGCATCCATCCTAAAAAATCTAAGGCGCACGAAACCCATTATCCTGGTACTCAACAAGATCGATGCTATCCGGGACATCGCCGGTCATAAGCAGCAATTCTTGGATCTTTTACCTTCGGCGGAACCCATGGCGATTTCCGCTCAGAAAAAGGTGAACACATCGGAATTGCTCACCATGATTGTTTCCAGGCTGCCTGAAGGTCAACCTTTCTTTGATCCCGACCAGGTGACAGATCTTTATGAACGTGAAATTGCAAGCGATTTGGTCCGTGAGGCTTGTTTAAAATTATTAAAAGAAGAAGTCCCTCACTCTTTGGCGGTCAGGGTGGATGAATTCACTGACCGGAGCGATAGCCTGGCCTACATTTCCGCCACGCTGATCGTCGACCGGGAATCGCAAAAGTCGATTGTGATTGGAAAGGGGGGATCCATGCTGAAAGAGATCGGTTCCTTGGCCCGCCAGGAAATTGAAGAGATGACCAGCCGGAAGATTTACCTGGAATTGCGGGTGAAGGTGCAGAAAAATTGGCGGGATGATCCTCAGATGCTCAAAGTTCTGGGCTATACTTTGAAAGAGGAGAAGCACAAATGACCTTTGTCAGCATCCTTTTTTATCTCACAATTGTTGTCATGGTTGCTGATTGGATCGCCGCTGACCGCAAAGCCACCAAGGTAAGGTATGGCACCAAGCCCGCCGCCATGATCCTGCTTATCCTCTGGTTCACTCAGGCGGGACACTGGCAGGGGATTTTGCTCTGGTTTGGCATTGCCCTTGTGCTTTCTCTTGTTGGGGATATTTTCCTTCTTTTTGAAGACAAGTTCTTCATCCCGGGATTGGTTTCCTTCCTGGCTGCCCACATCTTTTACCTGGTTGGTTTTAACCAGACTTTTCCCGCCATCGAAGCGCAGACTTTGCTGGTGCTGGTTGCGGTCGGTGCGATAGCGGTGGCGGTTTTCAGTTATGTGCTGAAAGGGATGAACCGCAGCAAGAGCAACCGGAAATTGAAGATCCCCGTGATTGTCTACGGCACGGTGATCAGCCTGATGGTGGTGTCCGCCATCCTGAATTTTTACCGCGTGGGTTGGTCACTGCCCACGGCGTTTCTCACCAGCCTGGGTGCTGCCCTCTTCTTCACGTCCGATTCTATGCTCGCCATCCGCAATTTCGTCACCCGCTTCAACCACGATGACTATTTGATCATGCTCACCTATCATCTGGGTCAGTTGATGATCACCGCCGGGGTTTTGCTTCAATTCGTTAAGCAATAATTTTCATGGATCGTGAACTCAAATTGAAAAATGTGAAAACCTGGATCGCCCGGGTTCTGATCGGCTTGGTGCTGCTGGATAATTTCCAGGCAGCCGTCATTTTCCTGGTTTTCCCGTCTCGAATGTCTCCGGGTTTTGGACTGAGCGGAGTGACTGGGAATGCAGCCATCCAGGGAATTGGACTGCTTTTCCTGATGTGGTGTGTGCCTTATTTCATCGCTACTTTAAATCCAGCCAAGCATAAGATTTCCTTTATTGAATCGATAATTATGCAGGCTATCGCACTGGTAGGCGAGTCCGTTTTGCTGGCTCTTCTACCAACAAAGTTACCCATCCTAACTTCCAGCGTTCAACGGTTTATTCTTTTTGACGGGATTGGGCTATTGTTTCTGGTGATCGCCGCAGCAGTGATTTGGTTTCCCCGCAAATCAGCTTGAAATCTATTTCTTGAGCGGTCGGAATCCTTCGCCAAGGGCTTCGTGTGCCACGCCGATTACCATTAAAGCTTTGGGATCCACTTCCTGTACCAATTCTTTAAGTTGGTTGACCTCGGAGCGGGTCACCACGATGTACAGTACTGGACGGGATTCCCCTGTGTAAGCTCCAGTACCCGATAAAATGGTGGCTCCCCGGCATAGGCAGTTCAGAACTTCATCCGCAACTTTCTTGGGCTCGCTGGTGACGATCATGGCAGTCCGGTAAATACTGGATCCTTCCGAGATCATTGTCGCAGCCAGTCCGCTCACATAAATGACGATCAATCCATAGAGGGCTTTTTCCCAGCCAAAGGCAAATCCACCTGCCAGAACCACAAGTCCATCAACAATCAGGTAGGCAGCAGAAATGGATATCCCCAACCGCGAGTTGAGGATGCGTCCCAAGATATCACTGCCACCGCTGGTGCCCTGTCCCAGGTAAACCATCCCCAGACCAAATCCGTAGATCAATCCGCCAAAAAGGGTGATGAGCACATTATCCAGGGTCACTCCCTGGACGGGTAGGGCAAATGCCAGCAGGTCGGTTGCAAGTGAGAAAACGACGATGGCAACCCCGGTGCGGATGGCAAAGCGCGTTCCTCCCAGGAATCGCCAACCCAGCACGAACAAAGGCAGATTCCCCAGGAACGTCATCACCCCGATGGGGAATACGATGTAGTGGTTAATGATTTGAGCTGCGCCACTGATTCCCCCGCTGACCAGCTCTCCCGGGATGAGGAATAAGCGCATAGCAAACGCCTGGACGATGGCGCCTACCACCACCAGGGTGTATTCACGCGCTGTCTTCCACGGAAGACGTCTTTTGATCAGGTTACTCACACTCATGGATTTCCGCCTTGGAAATTTATTCTTAAAAGATTATATATCAGGAGAGGTTCCTGCTTTGGGTTCAAACGTTTTTATTGGGAAAAATTAGCTTCCTAAAAAGCTCCCGATGAGGTGCATGTCGCATTGCTCCGTGCACTTGAGCCCGGGAGTCAGATCGAAATGATCATTGCGGAATTTGAGGTATTTCTTGCCATTCCAAATTTCCGCCATGGATTCGTTGTGTGCATCCCCCAGGATGATCTCGTTATTGAAATCTTCCACGCATTCCACTGCTTCGCCATTCGATTTGATCGTCATGGAGCTCCAGGGGAACTGGCAGAATTCCAACCAATGGATGGATTGGGTCTGTTGCTTGTTGTCTTCGTACCACATCTGGTCCTGGCTCTTCAAATACACGTAAGCATCCAAACCCTTGAAGGCGTCCTTGAGTTTTCCAAATTCTTCCTGTTGCCAGGGTTTGTTCAGGTTGATCATCGTGATCACGATAGTGGTCTTGAGGTTTTGCTGGGCTTTCACCTCGAGTAATTTCAGAATATTTTTGTAGGATTCGGAAAAGTTGGAAGCCTGTCCGCGGACTTGCTTGTGGCGCAGGTCGTCCACGCTTTCCATCGAATACTTGATGTATCCCAGTCCGTTCTTGAAGGTTTCGATGGTTCGTTCCATGTTGATGTTCGCAGGGTTGCAGCTGAAGTAACTTTCCAATCCGCGTTTGCTCATGGAAGCTACGTAGTTGGGAATGTTCTTATCCAGCAATGGATCGCCGTAGCCGTGCAGCACGATCACCTTGGGGATAACATACAGGAAATAATGGTTCTCGCTCATATCATCTTTGCGATAACCGTACTTCTCCAGGGCGAACTTTTCCCAGCGAGCCCACTGTTCTGTAGTGAAGGGTTTCAGTTGTTCGATCACCTTGTTGAACAGTTCGGGTTTCATCGTCACCACGGGGCGGGTCATCATAGTGGTACGCGGGCACATTTCACAACGCATGTTACAGGCGTTGGTGGTTTCGATGTTGTACACGACCGGTTCGGGTGAGCGGAAGGATTCAAACTGGTTGAAGATTTCTTCCTTGGTGAATTTCTCTCCCCCCATCACTCTCTTTTTCAAATCCCAGACTTTCATGTAGAACTCAATATCTAACATTGAGATACTCCTCAATAATATGGCTGGCAGTTTTCAAAGCAATGATAACATTGACTGTCTATTTTATCCGAGTCAAAGGGAAATCACAATAAGCCTGTCTTCCAGCGAGATGCCCATCCCTTGACCCATCGGACGGCAACCGTTAAAATACATTTCACTTTGCGGGAGTCGCCAAGTGGTAAGGCAGTAGCCTTCCAAGCTACTATTCGCGGGTCCGAATCCCGTCTCCCGCTCAAGAAAACCTCTGCTTGAAGAAAACGTCAGGCAGAGATTTTTATTTTCAATAGATTGAAGCAGTGGTTTTGTGGATGGA
>JBGQAS010000372.1:0-2688 GCA_041494435.1 Anaerolineaceae bacterium
AGGACGGTCGTCCCTTCAGCCACTTCTATCTTTTTTCCATCGATACTTAGATTGATCATGATCAACCCTCTCCGCCTAAATCTTCTGTCCGCTCATCGGGCACACGCCCGTCGGGCAGACTTTTAGTTTGATATGAGCTTCCACTTCAGCGCGGTAATAGTTCAAAATATCCTTGATCGGCGAACCGGCTGTTTGACCCAACCCGCAGTTGGACATTTCATACATCCAACCACTCAGCATTTGCAGGGTATCCAGGTCACCAAGCTGCGCTGTACCTTCGCTGATATTGGTGAGGATCTGCTGAGCCCGCACCGTACCGATCCGGCACGGATTGCACTTTCCGCAGCTTTCCTTGACAAAGAAATTCAGCAGGACCTTAGTCAGGTCGACCACGCAGTTCTCCTGGTTGCAGATCAGCAGGGCACCCGAACCCAAAGCCACGCCACACTTGCTGAAGGAATCGAAATCCATGGGGGTATCCTGCAGGCTGGAGGGGATGATGGAACCGCTCGAGCCGCCGGTCTGGGCGAACTTGAACGTGGAGCCATCCTTCATTCCGTTGGCATAGATCGCGATCACTTCACGTAACGTAATGCCCATGGGCACTTCGATATATCCCATCTTGTTGACGTTCCCCATGATCGTATAGACCTTGGTGCCGGGGCTGCTGGGAGTGCCGAACTTGTGATACCACTCCGCGCCGTTGCGCAGGATGGCGGGTATATTCGCCAGGGTTTCGACATTATTCACCACGGTGGGTTTGTTGTGCAGACCGTTGGTTGTGGGATAGGGAGGTCGGGAACGGGGTTCGCCGCGTTTTCCTTCAATCGATTCGATCAGAGAGGTTTCCTCCCCGCAAACATAGGAGCCCGCGCCTGAATGGACGTGGATATCGAAATTGAAATTGGTTCCCAAGATTTTCTGACCGAGGAATCCCTTCTTGCGGGATTGCTCGATGGCTTTTTGTAGCCGCTTTTGGGATAAACCGTACTCTCCGCGGACATAAACATAACCTTCATCCGCACCCACGGCGTACCCGGCAATGGTCATGGCTTCGAGGATGGCATGCGGGTCGCCTTCGAGGACGATGCGGTCCTTGAAAGTTCCCGGTTCGGATTCATCTGCATTGCAGATCACGTATTTTTTGTCGCCGGCAGTGCGGGCTACGAATTTCCATTTTGTCCCGGTGGGGAAGCCTGCGCCACCACGACCACGCAACCCCGATTTTTCAATCAGGGTGTAGACCTCTTCCGGCTTCATCGTGGTCAGGGCTTTCTTCAAACCCTCATAACCTTCGTGGACAATGTAATCTTCGATTTTTTCGGGGTTTATGATCCCGACGTTTTTCAAGACGATTCTTTGTTCTGCAGGTAAAGCTCCCTTGCGCGCGGAGACCCAGGCGATCTTCCCGGTCATGTCTTCCGCATGCATTTGAAGCTCGGTTGCGATTTTTCCTTTGGTGAGGTGCTCTTCCACCAGGTGATGGACGTTGGTGGCTTTTACGGGTCCGTAAACAACAGCTTCGGGGTAAACGACCACCAAGGGCACAGCTTCATGCCGGCCGAAATCTTTCACCATCCGCAGGACGATTTCATTTTCCAAACCAGCAACCTTGATTTCTTTTTCGAAGGCATCGAAAACTTTCTGAGCGCCTTCCCTCATACTCTTGGGGTCGCTGGAAACTAATACCATGGATCGAATTGAATTCATGGGCAACTCCTCCTATTTATACCGTGCTAGAATCTGGGGGACTTTTTCAGCGGTGACGTGGCTGATGATCTCATCGTCGATCAGGATGACGGGACCTTCAGCGCACATGCCTATGCAGCTCGTGGTCTTCAAAGTCCACTTTTTATCTTTGGTGGTCTCGCCATTGCCAATTTTCAATTCATGCTGCAAAGCATGCCAGACTTCCCGTCCACCTTCCACATGGCAGGGGGCGTTTTCGCAAAACTTGATCACGTGTTTCCCCTGGGGCTCGAAGGAGAGCATGTCGTAAAAACTGGCAACGCTCAATACCCGGCTTGCGGGGATGTGCAGCTGCTCGCCTATCTGTTCCATGGCTTCCGCGGAGAGATACCCCATTGCGCGGTTCACATCCAGTAGTATGGGGATCAACTCGTCAACGGTCGCTCCATGCTCCGCGATGATCTCATCAACTTCTTTCAAGAGAGTCTTGGATTCTTTTGTTTCAACAGCCATCTTCACTCCTCCAAAGGTACAAAGGGGTTTCCCCTCGTTTTCTTTCAGATCCTACCGTTGTATATAGAAGGTTTACGCGCACCTTATTAAACCATACAATTTTATACTCTCAATAGTCTTTCAGCAATGAATAAATGTCATGTATTGCAGGGAATGTTATCGTTATGATTTCGTCATTGCGAGCCTCTCAGGCGAAGCCATGAGAGGTGTGGCAATCTTAGCATCCCGAGCCTTTTGTGGAACTTGTCGAGGCTGGTTTGATTATTTTTCAGTTGAGTGGCTCGCTGGGATTCTATCTATGGTACCTATTCCCTCTTCTCTATGTTAAAATCTCTTCATCGAACGCAAGGGAAGTGGAAAATGAAAATCATCATTCAACCGATTAAAGGTTCTCGCGATTTTTATCCTCAGCTGATGAGACGGCGCAACTGGCTATACGGTTTGATCCGCGAAGTCTCTGAATCATTTGGCTATGAGGAATGGGAG
>JBGQAS010000178.1:0-5012 GCA_041494435.1 Anaerolineaceae bacterium
GAAACAAAAATATATAAATTCAGCAGTCTTTCGCTGTTATCTGTTCGAATCCCCCGATTCATTCCAATAACCCGTCCGACTTCTGAGAAAAGGAAAATTGTGATATTTCAAGATTTTCATCTGGACGCTCACCTGGCGGCGGGCATCCAACGGGCTGGTTATACTCAACCTACCGCCATTCAAGTAGCCGCTATTCCACCTGCCCTGGCAGGCAAGGACCTAATCGGGACTGCTCAAACGGGCACCGGCAAAACGGCTGCCTTTGTCCTTCCCATTCTGCATAAATTATCCCAGGGATCAACCGGCAAAGTACGTGCCCTCATCGTCACCCCCACCCGAGAACTGGCTGGTCAGATCGACGAAAACATCTGCATGCTGGCACAAGGGACGAAAATCCGCAGTGCAACCATTTATGGTGGCGTCGGCATGGCTCAACAGATCAAGGCATTACGCAGAGGCGTGGAGATCCTCGTCGCTTGTCCCGGTCGTCTGCTCGACTTGATCAACCAGGGTGAAGTCAAGCTGGATAACGTGGATGTCCTCGTCCTCGACGAAGCTGATCGCATGCTTGACATGGGCTTTTTACCGGATGTGAAAAGGATCATTAAGTTGCTGCCGGTTAAAAGACAATCGATGCTCTTTTCTGCTACCTTCCCTGTGGAAATTGAAAAACTGGTGGCTCAATACCTTAACCATCCTGTCAGGATTGCCATCGGGATTGCTGCCCCGGCTAAAACGGTTTCCCATGCGCTCTACCCGGTGCCTCAGCATCTTAAATCGGCATTGCTCCTGGCATTGTTAAAACAAACTGATACGAACTCGGTTTTGATTTTCACCCGTACCAAGCACCGCGCCCACAAGTTGACCGGCCAGATTGAAAACGCGGGTTACAAGGTTACCAGTTTACATTCTGACCGGACGCAAGGCCAGCGCCAAACAGCTCTGAGCGGATTCAAACACGGCAGGTACCAGATCATGGTCGCCACCGATATCGCCGCCCGCGGTTTGGATGTCGAAAGCATTTCTCACGTGATCAATTTTGACATGCCCGATACTGCGGATGCCTATATCCACCGTATTGGTCGGACCGGCCGGGTGGAACGGACAGGCGATGCCTTCACCCTGGTCACTCCGGATGATAAGGACATGGTCCGCACTTTGGAAAAAATCATCGGGCACAAACTTCCCAGCCAGACTTTGACTGATTTCGATTACAAAGCACCTCCTCCTCAAAGGGAACCTATTCAGGCAAGAGGCCAGCATGGTGTACCCTATCGGCAGTCGGGTAAGCCAATAGATGAAAAGAAAAAGAAATACGGGATGCAAGACTGGTCCTCCCGGGTTAATCAAACCCTGAGACATTAATCATAAAAACCTCTCTCGAAAAGAGAGAGGTTTTTTTTGCAAACAAACTTGGGTTGAAAACCTTAATCGATTTCCGTTAGTCCCAGTTCGGACAATTTCTCCTTTGACGGTTTCCCGGTTGCCTTATCCCACCCACGTGCCTCGTAATATTTATCCAGCATGGCAGTGAAATCGATCTTGAAGCCGGCAGCTCCCCCCGTCGGGTACGGTTCCAACAGTGGTTTTGGCAAACGGTCATCCTTTGCGGTCAATCCCAACCGAAGGTTGATCATTCTCTTCAGGTTCCAACCCCGTTCGCCACATCGCATCATTTCTTCCAATGTCCACTCATAACTGCAAGCAGCATTGATCAGGTCCAATTCAGCTTGCGGCGAAACACCAGCTAGGATGCACATTACCAACGAATTATGGACTGTGCGCCAGTTCTGATGCCGGGCGACGTTCGCAGCTTTCTCTGATCCGTCCTGCCTGGGCAGGAATTCAATCCCAAGTTCAGGTTCGGTATGCCCCCAGTCTACGAAGAAATAATCGGACTGGTTGTGGCAGGCTCCTCGTGGAGAAGTGGCATACACCAATGCCATCCCCGAAGCCCCCCGTGGATCGTGAGCAGCCACTTCCAGGCCATTCACCTGCACTGCTTCCTCTTCAGCACTGAAATGCTTCCCCAGGGCTCGCGAACCTTCAGCCAGGAGTGCACCGAACCCTTCGCGGTTAACGATCATACCCAGCAGTTTCTCTACTAAAGCCGCGTCACCCCATTTCAGTTCCAAGCCGCCGGTATCTTTGGTGGTAATGATCCCTTTTTCAAACAGCGTTAAAGCCAATCCAAGCGTGTTCCCCGCGCTGATGGTGTCCATTCCAGCCAGGTCGCAAATTTCATTGAACCGGACAATGGCTTTCAGGTCATGGATCAACAGGTTGGACCCCAACGCAACCACCGTCTCGTATTCAGGTCCTTTGCGTTTGATCCCATCGCCGATGTCAACCACTCTCCCACAAGCGATGACGCATCCGTGGCAGGCTTTCTTTCCCACCAAGATGGTATCGGTCATTCGAGCCCCTGAAATATCGTCCACTTCGGGGAAGGCTCCCTGGTGGAAATATTTGGATGGCATGGCACCTAGGTATTCGGAATAATTGGCAACCCCGGCTGTACCCACGTCATGCAGTACCTGGGACTGGTTATCATTTTTCAGGTCGCGGTTCACTTGCGAACGGAGTTCGGCAAATTTCTCCGGATGCGCCAGGGGGATTTTCCCTGAGCCTTGCACAGCAATGGCTTTCAAATTCTTGGAACCCATCACCGCACCCATTCCGGTGCGCCCGGCTGTTCGTCCATGGTCACAAAAGATCCCGGCATACCCCAATAAGTTCTCACCAGCTGGACCGATAGCCGCCACTCTGGTGTGGGGTTGATTTATTTCTTTGATAATGGAATCCTGGGTTTGATAGGTATCCTGACCCCACAAGTGAGTCGCATCTCGGATCTCCAGCTTGCCATCCTGGATCCACAAATAGATTGGATGATCCGCTTTTCCGGTCAGCCAAAGACCGTCGTATCCGGCATAGCGCAGTTCCGGTCCCCAAAACCCGCCGCAATTCGATTCGGCCCAAAGCTTGGTGATCACTCCCTTGCCGCATACTACGAACCGCCCCACCACGGGTCCATGGCTGCCGGTTAGTGGCCCCGTGAGAAAGAGAAGGGGGGCGTCTGGGGAGAGGGGATCGAGCTCTGGTGTTAGGTAAGGATACAAAATCCGGGCAGCCAGCGAGGCGCCGCCTAAATAGTCCCGCTCCCATGAGGAGGGGATGGAAATTATTTCGGTTTTATTGTTGGTGAGATCGATTATAAGAATGGGCTGCATAGAGGGTTCAATGAGTTTATAGGATTTCCTTTGTAGTCTCGCGAGCGCAGCGCACAAAGTCCAAAACTACCGGAACATTGCGCATCATATATCCCATACTGCCTTTTACGTGAAGCTTGTTCGTCAACATGGCGGTCGTGGGATCAAGTTTCCCTTGCAGGATTGAAACAAAATTGTCGTAAGAGGATTTTAATATAAAGGAAGGTTTAAAGTCTTCCAAATGCCTATCGTACACTACTTTATTACATTTCCCATGCCAAAGGTCGAAATAAATGATCACTTGTTCTTTCAGGTTGCCTTGGGGTTCCACAACAATTAAAAGATCGCCTTCCCAATTCCTGGCCACCTGGGCGTAACGTTCATCGCTATTCAATTTGTCTTTAAGACTGTTGAGCCATTCGGGAGAGGGGAAAATGGGAACCATGGAAATCCTCAGGTTAAAAAAGTATCCCCAATTGTACTATGGGAAGGCGCTCTCTTCTTTGAGGAAATTGGATGGTATTAACCTCATGAAAAAATATGACAAACCCTTTGCTATAATGATTTTGCAACTCAAGTAAAATGATTTTGGGGAGTTTGTTCAATCGGGGAAGCGAGGCATATGGACGGAAAACCCTATAACCTGTTGGAAGTGGCTCAAAAGCAGTTCGATCATGCCGCGGACTTGCTCGGTCTGGATCAACCCATGCGCGATTTGTTGCGGATTCCCAGCCGCGAGATCCAGGTCACCATCCCCATCCACCTGGATAGTGGAGAATGCAAGGTCTACCGGGGTTTCCGAGTTCAGCATAACGATGCCCGGGGTCCCGGAAAAGGGGGCATCCGCTTTCATCCATTGCAGACCATCGATACCATCCGTGCCCTGGCCATGGGCATGACCTGGCGCTGTGCCATCGTTGACTTGCCTCTCGGTGGGAGCATGGGAGGGGTGGTATGCGACCCTCACGACTTGAGCGCCGGTGAGCAGGAACGCATTTGCCGTGGTTGGGTGCGCAAGATTTCACGCGACCTGGGTCCCGAGATGGATGTACCCAACCCCGATTTGATGACCAACGACCAGCACATGGTCTGGATGATGGATGAATATGAAGCCATTCATCAAGCCAAAGCGCCCGCGTTTATCACCGGCAAGCCCATGGGCATGGGTGGTTCGTATGGACGCAAGGAAGCCACTGGTTTTAGTCTGATGATCACTGTACGCGAAGCCTTGAAGGAAAAGGGGGTCCAACCGGGCAACACCCTCGCCAGCATCCAGGGGTTTGGGAGCGTGGCTCAAAGCGCTTTCGAGTTGTACAACAAGCTGGGAGGCACCGTGATCGCCGTTTCCAGTTGGAATCAGAAAGCACATGCTGCTGCCACATTTCGAAAAAAGAAGGGTCTGAATCTGGAGGAACTGCAAGGGTTCACCAATTCCTTTGGAGATATCGATGTCGAACAGGCAAAAAAAGCAGGCTGTGAAGTTCTTCCCGGCGAAGCCTGGTTGCAACAGGACGTGGATATCCTGGTCCCGGCTGCCTTGGAAGGGCAGATCACCAAGGAAAACGTGGGTGGTATTAGCAACCGGGTGAGTATCATCGTTGAAGGCGCCAATGGACCCGTGAGCCCGGAGGCGGAGACGATGGTTGAAAATCGCAAGATCACGGTCATCCCCGATGTGCTCGCAAATGCCGGGGGAGTGATTTGTTCTTATTTTGAGCAAGTGCAAAGCAACATGAACTACTACTGGCGAAAAGACGAGGTACTCGGAAAACTGGATACTCAAATGACCACCGCATACCAGGA
>JBGQAS010000248.1:0-3994 GCA_041494435.1 Anaerolineaceae bacterium
AAAATATGTCTGGGTAAAAGATGTACTCCACCAATGATCGCGATTGCATCGACTTCATGATTCTTTATAATGCTCTCGAATTGCAGAAGGCGTGGGTCATGATAAGTAATTCCTCTTCTGAAACTTAATCCTCCAGAATAACCCGTCGTTGACCTCAAAGCCCGGGCAACACCTGTTGCGTTTGTTGAAGGGACAAGAATTTGCCCGAACCAATTCGTCGATTCGCCTAATTCTTTCAACCACAACATAATCTCTGTTAATTCGTTTACATCTGCGATGATTGATTCACTGTTTACAAAAACCACGCCGGACCCAGCTCTGCTAATTCGAGTTGCAATCCCCGTTATTTCTTTTTTAATAGTGGTTTTTAATCTTCGCCTTTGTAGACGAAGGAGCTGAATATTTTCTAGTATCTCTTTGGAATTAATCCTTACGGCTTTTTCTCTCTTTTTACTTCCTACGAATTCCCAAAACCGCGGAAGAGATTTTTCCGGGTCATCTCCCAGGATCACCACCTGATCTGCCCGATCACGTAGATCTCCCAGGGTTGCAGAAAGCAGTCCCGCCTTCTGCATTGCGCTTGAGACATTTTCGTCAATGCTGTTATTATCTCGAACCAGATAAGCTGAAGTCGCACGTGCCAGATTCAATGCTGGAATAGCCGTTTCTTGTTCGACATCTCCGGTCAGCACGATAAGGATCTGATGAGCTTTATCCAATATTTTGGTTGCATTTTGAATTAAAGGCGAAGTAGTCCTACCAGGGACAGGCTCCCATATTTTGAAACGACGAGATGCTAAAGAACAGGCAGGAGAAATCAATTTCCAATGACCTCCATCGTAAATGAGATGGAGGTCATCACAATGTAAACTGCAAAATGGACAAGCGACCGAATGGAGTTCCATCCTAGGGTCGATTCGTCATTTCTTCTAGATCAGGGATTCGTAAATTCAACAATGCTGGCATCCACAGAGGTCTTGGCATCATCCAGGGCTTTCTGCGGAGTGGCAGCGTTTAATTCCACTTTTTGAATGGCATTCCGCAATGCCAGGTCACTATTTCCGAGAGCCGCAAACACCGGTATGGATACTGCATAGGGCAGCGATTCGATGGACGCCTTGCGCTGAGGTGTCTGGTTCATCAATGTCTGGATCTCTGGCCAGTTGAAGGCATCTGCGTAAATGGGCAGATAGCCTGTCTGGGTGGTCAAGTAAATGGAGCTGTCCTGAGAGATCATGAATTTGGAAAATTCCCAGGCGGCATTGCTGATGCGTATATCGGTATTCTTAAAGATGACCAGGCTGCCACCCCCGATGGGAATTTGGCGGGGATTGGTTCCAACGGCAGGAAAGATCCCCACTCCGACTTCGAAGGATGCGCTTTGTGTCAGGGTATATACCTGGGAACTGGAACCCAGCAACATCCCCAATTTTCCGGCAAGGAAATCGGATTGAGCTTCAGCATGCTGGTTGGGCGGCATCACCTTGTACTTGTTCACCCAGTCACCCCATAACTGGAGCATTTCAACCGCCTTGGGCTGGTTATAAAGCACTTCCGTTTCGGCATCATTCACGATTTTGCCGCCATTCTCCAGGATCATGGTGCTTAAGTACCAATGGGTATCGTCTTTGACATTCAATCCCCATTGAGAAGGGGATCCGGTGTTGTTTGAATCGATGGTTAAAGCTTGGGCATAGCTCAACAGCTCATCCAAATTTTCGGGTGACTTTTCGGGGTCGAAACCTGCTGCCCGGAAAAGATCCTTGTTGTAGTAAAGCACCGGCACAGAGTTATTGAAAGGCAGGCTCCATAAGGTCCTGGTGGCTTTGTTATATTCAATGAATGCAGGTTGGATAGCATTGAGATCGAAACTTGTATCTGTTGCTGTGAAATCAGTGATGGGGATAAGGACATCACTGCTGCCCAGCAGGGGTGCCCCGCCGACCTGGGCAAGACTGGGCAATGAGTTGCCAGTGATGGCACTATAGATTTTGGCCATCGCGGTTGTATAGTCTCCCTGGTATGTTGCCACCACGGTGATATTCGACTGGGATTCGTTGAAGTTCTTTACCAGTTGTTCCACTGCTTTGCCGGCATCTCCACCCAGCGCGTACCAGAATTCCAGGTTAATATGTCCCTTGGAATCCACGCTCCCGCCGGATGCGGAACTCTGCCCACCTCCTCCGCAAGCACTGAGAAGAGTTGCGGCAATCATGATACCTACCAACCATCGCATGTTTTTCATCTTGCTCCTCCTCACCTTCGACCGTTCTTCCGCGATCGAATGATCGCGGAAGAACGCATCCCAAACTATCTCATCAACAGAGCCATGACTGCTTTTTGTACATGCAGCCGGTTCTCTGCTTCATCGAAGGCGGCGGAAAGCCAACCGGTTCCTTCGGTCTTGTCGATCACTTCATTCGTGACTTCGTATCCACGGTCACAGGGCAGGCAGTGTAGGTAAATGGCTTGCTTGTCAGCCGTATCCATGATCTCCTTGTTGCAGATCCAATCCTTGTGTTGATCGAAGATCTCCTGCGTTTTCTTCGCATCCGATTGTCCGATGGGTGCCTGGAAGATGGGTGTCGCACACCAGGCTTTGGGGTACACCACGTGGGCACCCTTGACCCCGTCTTCGAAATCATTCGTGATACGGAAGGAACCGCCATACATATCTGAATAGGTCTTGCATTGTTCGATGATCTTGGGATCCAGTTCCATTCCCTTGGGGTGCGCCAGGGTCACTTCCATGCCCATCATGGCTGCATACAGGATGGCCGATTGGGGGACAGCGCGCGGTTTATGCACGCTCGGGGAATACGCCCAGGACATGGTGTACTTGATCCCCTTGTACCCACCAAATTTTTCCTTCACGGTAAGAGTGTCCGCCAGTCCCTGGAAGGGATGGTATATATCGTCTTCCATGTTCAAGACGGGAATATCTGCCCAGCGGGCAAATTCCTGCAACATGGCGTGGGCACCACCGTATTCCCATTCAACAGGGTCACCGTAGCAGCGGATGGCAATGGCATCACCCATGCGGTCCAGGACACGAGCCACATCTGAAACTCTTTCCGTGGTGTATGCCACTTCATGCCCTTCCATGGCAGGTGTGTAGATCTTGGAAGGATCCAGGTAATGGGCATGTCCGCCAAGCTGGGTCATACCGGCTTCGAACGAATTGCGGGTGCGCAGGGACTGGTTGTAGAAGATCATAAAAAGGGTCTTGGCACGAAGTAAATCGTCGTGCAATTTTCCCTTGGCACGATCCATCTTCAGCTCTTCAGCCAATGCGAGGATTTGTTCAATCTCCTCCCGGCTGTAGTCGGTTTCTGCCAGGAAATCGCGACCTTTAAAAGTGGTGGTTTTCATCTTTCTGCTCCTTTGTAATCATGAAATGGTATCGGCCTCAAATGTCTTTGAGTCCAGTACTTGCCATGCTTTCAACGAACGTTTTTTGTACCAGGAAATAAATAATCACTACCGGGACGGACACGAGCACAGCCGCTGCCATGTACACACCCCACTGGGTATTGCCCCCTTCCCCGCTGACAAAGTAGCGCAACCCGATTTGCAAGGTCCGCATCGTATCCCGGTTGGTCACGATAAGTGGCCACAGGTAGGAATTCCAGTTACCCATAAAAGCGAACAAAGCCTGGGAAGCGAGGATGGGTTTACACAACGGCAGCATGATTTGCACTAAGAACCGGAAGCGTCCACAGCCATCCATCTTGGCAGCCTCTTCCATTTCACGCGGGATTGTCCGGAAGGATTGGCGGATCATGAACACTCCAAAAGCATTTGCCAGGAAGGGGACGATGAGCGCCTGGTAATGATCTGTCCAATTCAGCGTTTTGATGATGAGATAAGACGGAATGAGGGTGACCTGGGTGGAGATCATTGTTGTGCTCATGAAAACCAGGAACATGGCGTTCTTGCCTTTAAACTTCATACGGGCAAAGGCAAATGCAGCGAGAACACAGGAGGTGAGCTG
>JBGQAS010000073.1:0-7476 GCA_041494435.1 Anaerolineaceae bacterium
CTTGAAACGAAACGTTCAGCGGTTATCCTTATTAAAAACCATTTAAATAGATTTCACTATGCGGTTGGTAAAGTACTTAATACATTATAGAACAAATTTTCTATATTGTCAACTCTTCTTTGTATTTCTGGACATTTCTGCGCAAGGAACCACCAATGAAATTGCGAATGGAGCGAATGCCTTGAAGTAAAAATCCAATATTGATGAATCAAATTTTTGTGATACAGTTGGCCTTCAGCCTGCGGTCCATCCGCTTGCGAGACACAACATCATGATAGTTATCCCATTTTTTCCTTATCCGTTTTTCGTTGGATTGTTGATCGTCGCATTGGTTGGAGTCCTTTCCCACAAAAGCGGATGGGGATATGTGTTTGGGTTAACGGTCTTTGGATTCTATACGCTGGCATTAATTTCCGCGATGTTTTTCCCTTTCCGGGTTCCAGAAGGTTGGCCAGCCAGCGTGAGTCGGGAGGAAATCACCTACACTTTGACCAACAGCTTGAACCTGATCCCATTCAATTTCAGCAGACTTTTTACTGATGCAGCATTGGGAAGAGTCAGCTATCGCATGGTATTTTGGCAAACAGCTGGAAACATTTTAATCACCATTCCCTTTGGATTAGGGACAGGCTTTCTGACAAAATTGCGCGGGTGGCGAATACTCCTCGTCGCTCTAGGAACCGGGTTCTCTCTTGAAGGAATGCAATTCATATTCATTTTGCTTGGCGTGGGGAATGCGCATGTAATTGATATTAATGACCTGCTTTTGAATGCGCTGGGGGTCTTGGTTGGATATGGGTTGTATCTGGCGATTCGGCGAGTGGTTAGTAAAGTAAGACCAATTAGATCCGTCTCCCTAAATCATCCATGAAACCTTTTTAGAATCCCGAAAAATATTCGTCATAAAAGTTTCGGCGCCATCCACAAGAGTATATGCAAGTATTCCATTCTGAGTCAGACACTTTAAGGGGTTCACGAACTGACAAGTTGATAGCCTTTTCACGGCATGCTATGATTAAGCCATGGATGCCTAATCGATCTTTTGGCGCTTGAAGTGCTGAAATTTTCCATAATTCATTTTTTCCAAAATCAATAACCATGAAAAATTACCTAAAATCTCTCTTTTCCAATATCATATTGATCATTCTCATACCCATCCTCGTGCCATTCTTTGTTTATGTAACCAATTTCGATTCCACGCCAATCGGCCTCTTTTTTCGGTCGGCTCTGATCTCCATTGTCCTGTTTGTTATTTTCCTTATATTGGCATCCATTTTCTTCCACGATCCAAATCGAAGGATGCTTTTTTCAAGCCTTACCTTTATTCTGCTCTTCCTTTATGGTGCCATTTACGATTCTTTGGCAAGCGCTGGCAGTGCACTCGGGCATCATAAAATCTTGGCTCCTCTATTCCTGGTTCTAATCATCGCATTGGGTTTCATTATCGGAAAAATCAAAATCTCCAGAAATGTACTTCTTGCAGTAAATATTTTTTCGATTCTCTTCATAGTCTTTCAGATCTTTCAACTTATCCCTCAAGTCAGTAAGAATTTGAGTAATTCATCAAAGAACGCTCAAGCAAGCGCTGATCAATTCAACCGGGAAATAAATCCGGTAACCGTGACTGCAGACCATGGAATGCCTGATGTCTACTACATCATTTTGGATATGTATTCCCGGAATGACATCCTCCAACAGTACTTTTCTTTTGACAACAGCAACTTTACAAATTCCCTCAAGGACATGGGCTTTTTTGTAGCTGATTGCAGTCGCTGTAATTATATTGAGACAAGGATTTCGCTCGCGTCAAGCCTCAATATGATCTATCTGCAAAATGCAAGCGATCAATTGACCCCGAGGAATACCGACCCTAGTATCCCTATTGCAATGATCTGGGATTCTACCGTGATTCAACTTTTCAAATCTTTGGGCTATGAAATCAATACTTTCGAAACCGGTTTTCATTTCACCGAAATTAAAAACGTCGATCATTACCTGCAGCCTCAAGAACCAATTGCTTTTCTAGGCAGTATCCAACCCTACGAAAACCTATTATTAAAATACTCAATATTCAAGATCCTGTATGACACTCACTTGCCACTCATTGACCCCTTGTTCAACAAGCTAACCTTTCCCTATTATGACCACGTCAAGCTTCAGAATTTTATTTTCGATAATCTTATTTCTCTTTCTACTAACACTCAACCTTCATTCACTTTCGCGCACATAACCATACCTCACACTCCATTTATATTCCGCGCTGATGGTACTTTTACTACAGATCGCAGATACTTCAGTGAACTTAGTGCCTATCCAGTGAGCAATGAGTTATTTGTTGAAGGTTATACAAATCAGCTCGAATATGTAAATCAAAAAATATTAAATGTGGTCAAGGAAATAATCTCGAATTCGTCCACCCCACCCATCATCATAATCCAGGGCGACCACGGAGCCATCCTCGATGACCGTTTGCCCGTCCTTAATGCCTATTACTTTCCCGGTTTGCAGGACTCGGGTCTGTATTCATCCATCTCACCTGTAAACTCTTATCGGTTATTGTTCGATAAATACTTTAATGGCGATTACCCAATTCTCCAAGATCAAAGTTACAACTCTTCCTACGAGTTTCTCTATGATTGGACTCAAGTGGCAGAGAGTTCCCCGGCTTGTATAAATCAATAATGGGATCGGGTTGAAAAAAAGCAAAATCAATCAATAAAAGGTATAATCCTTTTCGGTTGGAGAGTAGCTGCCTGCTCTAAAAGGCAGGAGGGTTGTCAACAAACACGGACCTAGTCCTGGCAGCCCGTCCCATCGAAGATCAGCGAGACCACCTTGACAACTTTGTTGTGGCGGTCTTTTTTTATACCAGCCGGAAATGGATACATGTGGATTTCATCACACTCAGCCTGATTGCCGTCAGTCTCTCTTTGGACGCTTTTGCTGTTTGCTTAGGCGTTGGTGCTGCTCAAAGCTGCCCCGATCGCAAATCGGAATTTCGCTTGGCGGGATTCTTCGGCTTGTTCCAGGCTCTTATGCCCGTTCTGGGATGGCTGGCAGGTGTGACAATCATCCAGTTAATTGGTCAATTCGACCATTGGATCGCGTTTGGACTGCTTGCTTACGTGGGCATCAACATGATCCATTCCGGGCTAAAGAAATCTGAGAAGGCTTCCTGTGAGGACCCTTCACGAGGAAAAAACTTGTTCATTCTTTCCATCGCCACCAGCATCGACGCTTTTGCAGTAGGGCTTACCTTGGGGTTACTGAAAGTCCAGGTGTATCTACCAGCGCTGTTCATTGGACTGGTAACATTTTCCCTTTCGGTGGTGGGATTGTTCCTTGGCAAGAAGCTGGGAGATAAATTTGGCAAAAGGATGGAGATCGTGGGAGGGATAGTATTGATCCTTATTGGCATACGGGTTCTGGTCACTCACCTGATGGGATAAGATTTTTACTGGAACGGCTTCTCGATCAATACGGCTTCGGGGTCTTTGGCATGACCAAGCAGAGGCAATCCCCAGAAGGTTTCGATCGTTTTTAGTAAAGAGTAATGTGTATAGGGAGTATCGTCCTTGAATCCCAGTTTCACCTGGGGGGAAATTAAAACCGTGGCGATCCTACCGCCGGCATGAGTGGGCAAACCGCAACACCCCTCGTTGGTGGCGCCTTCATCCCAGGTAAGGATGATTAAATAGGGCTGCTGGGTGGCATCCAGCACGGGGGTAAGTTTTTGCAGAAATGTGTTCAACCAAGCATCGGCTACATTCACAAAACAATCGTGGGCATCGTTGCACAGGTTGGGGGTGACAAAAATAAAATTGGGAAGTGTGCCATTCGCGATGTCCTGATCCAAAGCGGTCAGTGGCACGATGTGCTCTTTGCAGCGGGGAGTGTCCAGGCGAATGGGGTCAAAGTAAATGAAGGGGTTGTGCTTCTGGGCATAAGGATCCCTGGAGCCAATGAAGCAAGGGCTGGGCATACTTTCCTGGTAGTCCTTCCAGGTGCGCCCGCTGGCTTCTATCTGGTCGGCAAGGCTGGGGGCATCGACAAAACAATCCTCGCAATTTGTGGTCCTATCGAATGTGCTACCCCCGACCATGGCAAGGTAATTAGGCATGCTGGGGTGGGTCTCAGCATAGAAGGCAGTGAGAAGAGTATAGGTATTCGCCAGGCGGTTAAACACCGGCATATACATGCTACCCATAATGTCAGTGAATTCCTTGTTCTCAAAAACCACGTATACAATGTGAGCAAACTGCGGATAAGAAGGCGTCGGGGTGAGTGTGGGTAACGGTTGCGGGGTTGCTGAAGGGACTATTGTTTCTGTGGGGACTGCGGTAGGAATGGGAAGGGTGTTGGTTGAAGTTGGAATGGCTACCGTGGGAGGCAATGTTTGAGTGGGGGTTAACCCAGTACATGCAGTCAGAATCAATAGGAGCGAAAAAAGGATCGAGAGATTCTTGGATAACATAGCGTAGCAAATCGGTTTCATTTCAAAATTATACTGTCGAGATGTTAATACTATATTTTTTTCAAAGAGAAAAATCCAAGAAAAAAATTAGAAACTCTTGACATCTGTCAAGTCAAGTAGTTTAATAGGAATCCGAAAGGAATCTATGGAATCAGACTCTTCTCATAGTAATAGTTCGAGATACAATCCGGAAGAATTGCAGCCGGGCGGTTAGCGCCCGTTAAATTATTTGCAGCCCAGCGGCCCCACTGCTATTCCGGAGTGGGACCGTTTGATTTACTGGAGGTAAACATGCGCTGCAAACTCCTCACCATCAACATAAGTATCCAGTATCGTTCGCTGGGGGAAACCCTTCGACCCGTGCGTCATGCCCGGGATGATTTTCTCATTCCCTGACACCTCGTTAATCCTTTCCAACAACTTTTGAAACCTGTGGGAAAGGATGATCACTTTCCACCTTGTTGAATGACAAGGTCATTTTTCCATCGAGGTGCAGCATGAACGTATTCACTAGAATTTTTAGAAATCCGTGGGGGGTGTTCAAGTATAATCGTGATATGGCCAACTTTAACGCCCAGAAACTTATCTCGAGCGCTAACATGCCTTTACCTGAGTTGTATCAGCAGCTCAATACCACCGATCGGGGGCTTAACGAGATCGAGGTGGAAGCCCGGCTCGCCAAATTCGGCAAGAACGAGGTGGCACGCGAAGAGCATCTGACCTGGTGGCGCCGCCTATTCAACAACATCCGGGATCCCCTGGTGATCCTGTTGACCTTCCTGGCTTTGATCTCATTCTTGACAGGTGACCTGCGGGCTACAACCGTCATTGGAGTCATGATCGTCCTGGGGGTCATCCTGCGCTACTTTCAGGAATCACGGGCAGACAATGCTGCCGCCAAATTGAAGGCGATGGTTTCCACAAGCTGCACCGTTATCCGTGAAGGAAAGCAGTCTGAGATCCCGCTTGAACAATTGGTTCCGGGCGACATGGTCATGCTCTCGGCAGGCGACATGGTCCCCGCGGACTTGCGCATCTTCACCGCCAAAGACCTCTTTATTAACCAATCCGCCCTTACGGGTGAAAGCGTGCCTGTTGAAAAACTGGCTGCCAATAATCAGCCTGATGCAAAGGACCCGTTGGGAATGGAAAACCTGTGTTTCCTGGGTTCCAACGTCGCAAGCGGAACAGGGAACGGGGTGGTCGTACAGACCGGCAAGGACACCTACTTCGGTTCCCTCGCTCACAGCATTATCGGGCAGCGAATACTAACCAGCTTCGACAAAGGCATCACCCAATTCACCTGGCTGATGATCGGCTTCATGGCCATCATGGTACCGCTGGTGTTCCTGATCAACGGTATCTCCAAGCACAACTGGCTGGAAGCTTTTCTTTTTGCAATGGCTGTTGCTGTCGGTCTGACTCCCGAAATGCTCCCGATGATCGTCACCGTCAACCTGTCGAATGGCGCCCTCGTCATGTCCAAGAAGAAAGTCATTGTCAAACGTTTAAACTCAATCCAGAACCTCGGAGCCATGGATGTGCTCTGCACTGACAAGACCGGTACGATCACCGAAGGGCGGATCGTACTCGTCCAGCATATCGACGTGCAGGGGAACAAAAGCGCACGTGTGCTGGAGATGGCTTACCTGAACAGTTACTTCCAGACAGGTTTGAAGAATCTGATGGACGTAGCCATTCTCAATTTCCGAAACCTGGAATCCGATCTGAAAGTTGCCGATATGTATCGGAAGATCGATGAGATTCCCTTTGACTTCACGCGCAAACGCATGTCAGTCATCCTGGAAGACAAGGCCAATAACCACAGTTTGATCTGCAAGGGAGCCGTGGAAGCTGTCATGCCCTGTTGCACCAAAGTGGAAATCAATGGAGAAATCCTTGCTCGGCTGCCCGAACACGACGTACACCGAGCCAAACGAGTTGAAGATTTAAATGCCCTGGGCTTCAGAGTGGTAGCTCTGGCATATAAGGTCATCCCCCATGGGTCAGATGCGCCGAACTACTCCGTTAAAGACGAATCCGATATGGTGCTCCTCGGGTTCCTGGGATTCCTGGACCCTCCCAAGGAAACCGCGCTCGAAGCTGTGAAAAAACTCGATGAACTTCATGTGGGTGCAAAAATCCTCACCGGCGATAACGAAATCGTCACGAAATACATTTGCAGTCATGTGGGCTTGGATATTGATCACATTCTGCTGGGCCCTGATATTGAAGGAATGGATGAGAAGCAGTTGGCAGAGTCTGTCGAAAAGACCACCGTCTTTGCGCGTTTGTCACCCTCCCACAAAGAGCGGATCATCCGGGCATTGCAAAGCAAGGGTCATGTGGTCGGATTCATGGGCGACGGGATCAACGACGCCCCTGCCCTGCGTGCTGCGGATGTGGGCATCTCGGTGAACACCGCGGTGGACATCGCCAAGGAATCTTCCAATATCATCCTGCTGGAAACCAGCCTGCTGGTTTTGCGGGATGGTGTGTTGGAAGGTCGTCGTGTTTTTGGTAATATCACTAAATATATCAAGATGGCAGCCAGCTCTAACTTTGGCAACATGTTCAGCGTCATTGGCGCATCAGCATTCCTGCCCTTCGTCCCCATGCTGCCTATCCAGGTGCTGACCAACAATTTGATGTACGATTTTTCCCAAGTACCCATCCCCACCGACAATGTAGACCAGGAATGGCTGGTTAAACCCCGCAAGTGGGCCATCGGCGAGATCCGTCGATTCATCATCTTCATCGGACCGATCAGCTCCATTTTCGACTACGCCACCTACTTCCTGATGCTGTTCGTGTTCAAAGCCTGGGCTGACCCGGCACTCTTCCATACTGGTTGGTTCGTAGAGAGCCTGTTCACGCAAACGTTGATCATCCACGTGATCCGGACCAACCGCATCCCGTTCCTGCAGAGCCGTGCGAGCCTCCCCCTTCTGCTTACCTCACTGGCGATCGTTGGAGTAGGGATCTACCTGCCTTATTCTCCC
>JBGQAS010000402.1:0-2452 GCA_041494435.1 Anaerolineaceae bacterium
AATGGGGCATCCCCATACCGCCCCGGGTACTGGAATCGATGGACCTGGCCCAAATCTGGGCGATCGCAGCCGTCCATCAGGTTCTGGAGGATTACGGATATCCCCAACGTCCTCTGGATCCCAACCGGGTCGCAGTCATTCTCGGGAATGCCATGGGGGGTGAGAGTCATTACAATTCCACCTTGCGCATTCGTGCAGTGGAATTGATTGATGCACTCGAAGGCGTGGAAGCTTTTCAAGGTCTCTCTTCGTCACTGAAGCAGGCATTGATTCAGGGTATGCAGACTCGCATCCAGGCACGTTTTCCCTCCGTGACCGAAGATACCATGCCGGGAGAACTATCCAATATCATCGCTGGACGAGTAGCCAATGTGTTCAATTTTACCGGTCCGAACTTTGTCACCGATGCAGCCTGTGCCTCATCTCTGGCAGCCTTGCAATCAGCCATCGAAGGATTGTCATCCTTTCAGTTTGATGCAGTCCTGACCGGGGGAGTGGATCGCAGCATGGGACCTGAATCGTTCGTCAAGTTCAGCAAAATCGGTGCCCTCAGCCCGGATGGTTCAAGACCCTATGCCGAAGGTGCCAATGGATTTGTCATGGGCGAAGGTGCGGCGTGTTTCCTGCTCAAACGGTTGGAAGATGCAGAAAAAGCGGGAGATCGTATCTATGCTGTCATCCGAGCTGTGGGCAGCAGCAGCGATGGCAAGGGCAAGGGGATCACGGCTCCCAATCCTCTTGGTCAACAGCGGGCCATTGAGCGCGCATGGAAAAATGCCTGTGTGTCACCCGCTAGTGTGGGCCTGATCGAGGGACACGGCACATCCACCCCAGTGGGGGATGTAACCGAGGTATCGAGTTTGAACGTCATCTTTGGTAATCTGGGCCTCCCCAAGGGAAGCGTTGCATTGGGCTCAGTCAAGTCGAATATCGGGCATCTCAAAAGCGCGTCAGGTGCTGCCGGGTTATTGAAGACAGTGCTGGCTCTTCATGAAAAAGTTCTTCCTCCCAGCGCCAATTTTGAAAAACCTAACTCTCAAATTGATTTTGCCCATTCTCCTTTCCAGGTGAATACCGCATCGCGCCCATGGCCAAAACCAGACAACGATGTCCGTCGGGCAGGGATCAGTGCTTTCGGATTTGGTGGCACCAATTTTCATGTAGTAGCTGAAGAATACGTGCCTGGCATGTCGATTGGTGAATCTCGCTCTTTTACAGGTGTTGATGTGAAAACTGTTTCTCAGCAAAAAACCGGTAACACGCTTTACTCTGGCTTGCTCTTTCTAGGGTCTGACTCAGCCGCCGGACTGAAAACAACGGTAGCCCAGATGTTGGAAGAGCACCGTAAAAGTAATGTATTACCCCCTTCGCAGATACCTTCCTCAATGGAGATCAAACAACCCGAAAGGTTGGTGTTTGGTTACACTTCGACCGAAGAACTGATCAAGCAAGGGGAAAAAGCCCTGAAAGTATTGGAAAATGAAAGTCTTGCCAAGTGGCAAGCCTTGGCCGCACAGGGCGTTTTCCGCGGTAGTGGACGACCCGGTAAACTAGCCTTTCTCTTTCCGGGTCAGGGATCCCAATATGTCAACATGCTGCGCGACCTGCGCGATGTAGAACCTGTTGTGGCAGACACATTCCGGGAAGCCGATGAGATCATGACTCCTATTCTCGGTCGCACATTAACCAGTTACATTTACGTGGAAGGGGATGAAGCCAGCCTGAAACAAGCTGAAGAAGATCTGCGCAATACAACTATCACCCAACCCGCCGTATTGACCGCCAATGTGGCGCTATTGAGGGTGATGCAGAAATTTGGCTTCCAACCGGATATGGTCATTGGTCACAGCCTGGGTGAATACGCGGCGCTCGTGGCGGCGGGAGTGCTTACTTTCGCCGAAGCATTGGAAGTTGTCAGTGCGCGCGGTCGGGAAATGGCACGCGTCTCCATGGAGGATAACGGCTGTATGGCTGCCGTTTCTGCTCCGCTTAAAGAAGTGGAGAACTTGCTTAAAACTGTAGATGGATATGTGGTGATTGCCAATATCAACAGCCCGATACAGTCGGTGATCGGTGGCGCCACGGTAGCCGTGGAGGCAGCAATCGCTGCCTTTATGGCAGCTGGATATCAAGCCGTCAAGATCCCTGTCTCCCATGCCTTCCATACCCGCATCGTGGCGCCGGCAAGCGAACCGTTACGCCAAGTCATAGCGCGTATGAATGTTCAACCGCCGCACCTACTGGTTGCCGCTAATGTCACTGGCAAGCCATACCCAGCTGACCGGGAAGAGATCCTCGACCTGTTGGCACGCCAGGTGGCATCCCCGGTTCAGTTCATCCAGGGCATCGAAACCCTTTACCAAAATGGTGCACGCACCTTTGTGGAAATTGGTCCCAAGAGAGTGTTAAATTCTCTGGCAGTCGATATACTCAAGGATTTTGCTGACGTCAC
>JBGQAS010000252.1:0-3957 GCA_041494435.1 Anaerolineaceae bacterium
TATTGCGTATAGCTTATTTATTATTGTTTTCTTCGATTGCTTGGGAATATCCCTTATCCAATTCGTCATTGGAGAGATGCGCGTAGCGCTGGGTGACCGTGATATTGCGATGTCTGGCTAATTCTTGGGCAAGTTTCAGATTTCCAGATGAGCGCAGCACCCTTGTGACGAAATAATGCCGAAAAGAGTGCGGTGTTATCGTGCCCACAGCTTCTTTTCCCAGGATCTTTTCCACCCATTCGGCAACAATATTACGCCCCGTGGTGGTAGTCATGGGTTTGATCTTGTCCCCCGAACCTTTATCATGGCGGGCAAACAAGGGCAGGGAGGGCAGAGGGCGGTTGCTGTTGCCATCGATGGGTGCCCTTTTATGCAAGTATTCCTTCATGGCAGTCATGGAACGGCTGGAAAACCTTACAACATCCTGCCGATTGCCTTTACCTATGATTATTGCCTGTCCTTCGTTCCAATCGATGTCTCCACGGTGCAAATTGCATGCTTCATGAACCCGCAAGCCAGTATCTGCGAGGGTTAGCAGGAAACTACGGTCCCTGAGATCGCGCAGGTACTCGTTTTCATCAGTATAGTTCTTCTCGGTCAGGTGCAGCATAGTTTCGATAATTTGTTCTATTTGATTGGCAGGGAATTGAGGCAGTCTTTGACCCGGTTTTCGGGCTCTTTGGCGAATGATCATTTTGATGCGGGGTAAATTGACCTGGGTAAGGTTTTCTGCAGCCAGGTAGTCATAGAAACCGTTCATAGCGGTCAAATAAAGCCTTTCTGTGGATGCAGAGTAGACTTTCAGGGATGCTGTGAACCAAATAACAGCTTCCTCCGTCAAATCAGTTATAGGACTGGTTTTAATCTCAAGATGATGTACCGCAAGGACTTGCTGGAAATAATTTATTCCATTCCGGTAGGTAACATAGGTATTTTTACTGCGAGCCATCTTTACAGTGTCCAGGTAATCCAATATGCATTGCTGGATGGTTATGGGGGTTGGGTTGTCCAAGTTATATTCTCCTATGCTTGTTATAATCGCACTTATCGAAACCATAACTATTTTACAGTTCGTCAACCTGGTTTGTCAAGAGGGTACATGGGATTCTGAGGGTGATCCTTCAAGTTTTCGCATAAAACCAGGGCTTCTGTTATCTCCCCCCACCCTGAATATGGTAATATTTGAGAGGAGGGAGAAAGAATAATGTATCAAATCAATTCTGAGACTTACTGGATCCACTCGATGGTCAGCAACCAGTATCTCATTGTCGAGAAAGATGGTTTAACGCTGATCGATGCAGGTCTCCCTGGAAATGCCAAGAATATCCGCAAACAACTTGAAAAGGCTGGGTTGGATTACTTTGCCATAAAGCGTATCCTCATCACCCACGCTGATGGCGACCATTATGGTGCAGCAAATGACATTCGCAAGGAAACTAAAGCGGAAATATGGGCAGGCAAAATCGAAGTAGATGCCATGAAAACAGGCGGTTCAAGCCGGGCACTTCATTCTACGGGAATAGCAAAAGTGTTCTATAACATTGCATCCAAAATGCTCAAATCCAATCCCACCCCGGTCGATAGGATCTTACAAAATGGTGAAATCCTCCCTATCGCGGGATCTCTCAAAGTAATAGCAACACCCGGGCATACACCAGGTCATTTATCCTATTTTTTGTCTGGATCCAAAATCCTATTTTGCGGAGATACAATTCGGATCGTCAAAGATGTTCCCCTGCCATCCATCGGTGGAAATACCTGGGATGAGAAAATTGCCCAGGAATCGTGCGCCATGCAATTGGCTCTCAAACCCAGCGTGATCTGTGCTGGCCATGGTTATTTGGAGGTAAAGAATGCCTAGTTTCCAGGTCCCCTATGGGACTACTCAGCTTACCTTTGATATCCCGGCAAACGAGCAGGCAGATTGGATTGAACCATCTTTCACCCCTCCCTCCCCCAATCCACTCAATGAAGTAAAGATGGCTTTGGATAACCCACTTGGAAAACAGATTCCAAAAAAGAAAAAGGGTGCCAAGGTAGCCATTGCGGTCAACGATAAAACTCGCCCGGTTCCTAATAACCTTTTGATCCCGCCATTATTGGAGAAATTGGAATCGCTGGGATATTTACTTGAGGATATCCATTTCTTTATTGCCACGGGCACCCATATCCCTCTGACCCAGGATGAAATCGGTCATTTATTGCCCAAAGAACTTGCCCGAAACTGCGCGTGTGAATCTCACGATTGTGACGACCAGTCTAATCTGGTAAATTTAGGAGTGTCTTCCCGAAATACTCCCATCTACATCAACAAAAAATATTTCGAGTGTGATATCAAGATAGTTGTTGGGAATATTGAACCACATCATTTTGCAGGTTTTTCAGGAGGTTATAAAACCTCCGTCGTAGGTTTAGGTGGCAGAACAACCATCAATCGTAATCATGCCTTTTTGATGGATCCCTTATCCACTATTGGGGAATTCAAGCGAAACCCCTTGCGAAACGATATCGACGAGATTGGCGAGAAGTTCGGAACTCAATATGCCTTGAATGTGGTGATGAATACCAAAAGAGAAATCGTGAAAGCTTACTTTGGCAATCCTTTAAAGGTGATGAAAACCGGGATTGGTGAATCAGCTAAGGTTTGCATGACCACAGCCAAGCAGAAATATCCTATCGTCATTGCCTCCGTTGGGGGGCATCCCAAGGACATCAACCTGTATCAATCCCAAAAAGCCCTGACGCATGCTTCCTTGATTTGTGAGGATCAGGGAGTTGTTATCCTGGTAGCACGCTGCCCTGAAGGGTCGGGCAGCAAGGGCTTCGAGGATTTCATGTTCTCGGTGGATACCCCGGAAAGAGCATTGGAACAATTTAAGCTCCGTGAATTCGTCGTCGGACCACACAAAGCCTTCCAGTTTGCCCGTGAGTTGATCCGGATCAAAGTGATCCTTGTATCGGGTTTGGACAACGAACTGGTAAGAAAGCTTATGCTAATCCCAGCCGCCAACCTCCAGGATGCCATTTCAAAGGCAAGGAATCTGGTACCACCCAATCCAGCATTTGCCATCCTTTCGCATGCCACGAATACCATTCCGCAGCTTGCTTGACTAAGAAAGTCCTTGCAGGTAAAATCACGTGTCGTCAATTCCATAACCGGTTGACGAACAAATTCAATCGAGCGAAGGTAACCTGAAAAAAGGTGAGAGGCGCTCAAAGGATGGATTCATGGAAAAGCAAGTTATTAAAGCGACTAAAAGGGAAGTAAAAGGCAAACAGGTTAAACAACTCCGCCGCCAGGGAAAACTTCCCGGGGTCATGTACGGGCACAACATCGAACCCACCTCCATTTTAATGGAACTGAAAGAGACAACCAAAACACTCAGCTCGGTTACCGGCTCGAGCATCGTTACCATCGAACTTGATGGTAAAGAGCACGCTACCCTGGTTCGCGAAAAACAACGCGACTTTATTAAAGGAAATCTGTTGCATGTTGATTTTCAGGTCGTGTCGCTAACTGAGAAAATCCGCACCACCGTCGGCATCGAATTCACCGGGCTTTCACCCGCTGTGAAAGATTTCAACGGCGTTGTCGTGGAAGGTTTGGATGGTCTGGAAGTGGAATGCTTGCCGCAAGACCTGCCCGAACGTTTCATCGTGGATGTTTCCACCCTGCTCAAAATTGGTGATTCCATTCACGTCAAGGATATCCCGGTACCCGCCAATGTTGCCGTTCTCGACAATCCGGATGAAATGATTGTAATCATTACCACTCCCGCAGCTGAAGAAATTGTTGAACCCACTCCCGAAGAAGTCGCTGCAGCTGAAGCTCTTGTGGAACCCGAAGTCATTGAGAAAGGCAAGAAGGAAGAGGAAGTTCCTGAAGAAGGTGCTAAACCTGAGGGCAAGGGTGTTAAACCTGAAGCTAAAGGTGCAAAACCCGAAGCTAAAGGCAAA
>JBGQAS010000323.1:0-3043 GCA_041494435.1 Anaerolineaceae bacterium
GAGATGACCTGGAAGACCGCCAACCATCATTCGGTGGAGATCAGCCCGGCGATCAAATCCATGCTGGACCGCTCCCAGGTGAAGATGGAACAGCTAACCGCACTTGGAGTGGCGCGCGGTCCCGGTTCCTTTACCAGTTTGCGAATCGGGCTAGCCGTGGTGAAGGGGCTGGCATTCGCCCTGCACATTCCCATCATCGGGGTGCCCACACTTGATTTCCTTGTCGCGGGTGTTTCAAATGAGAAGTCACCGCTTATGGCGGTTTTGCGGGCTGGCAGACATAACATTGCCTGCCAGAAGTACCTTACCAAGAACGAAGATTGGATACCCGAGGGAGACGCCTATCTCACGACGGTTCACGGACTGGAGCAGGAGATCCGCACTCCCACCTGGGTGGTAGGCGAGCTGGACGCTGAAGACCGCCAGCAGTTGAAGCGGCGCTGGAAGAACGTGCAGGTGGCATCACCGGCACAATCGGTGCGGCGCCCTGCCATGTTGGCGGAACTGGCATGGAAACGGTTCCAGGCAGGCGAGGTGGACGATCCCACCAGCCTGGCACCGATCTACATCCATATCAACGAGGGAATCCCGGCGTGAATTCGTCCGAAGACCAATATTCGGTCCGGCGGATGAGGTTGGAGGATGTGGAGCAAGTGCACCAACTGGATGTGATATCCTTCAGTCTGCCCTGGCCGGAGCGGTCTTTTCGCTACGAACTCACCGAGAATCCCTCCTCACGGATGTGGGTGGTCGAAAGCGCAGGCGAGACGGGCAAGCGGGTGATCGGCATGCTGGGGTTGTGGCTGATCGTGGATGAGGTCCACATTGGCACACTGGCAGTCCATCCGGATTATCGCAGGCAGGGGATTGCCCAAAAGCTGCTGATCACGTCCCTGCTAAAAGCTTGCACAGAAGGCGCCTCAAAGGCATACCTTGAAGTGCGCAAGGGAAACCTGGCAGCCCAGGCGCTGTATACGAAATTTGGATTTAAAATTACCGGGATCCGTCCGCGATATTATTCGGACAACGGTGAAGATGCGTTGATGATGACCCTGGATCCGATGCTCGCGAAGGACCTGGCGGGGTTTTTGGAACGATAAAATGGAGAGATGGAGGTTGCATGGACAGAACTGAAATTCTCAATGAAATCAACCAACAGGTTTCGGTCTGTGAGAAGTGCCAACTCCATTTTTCCCGCAAAAAAGCCGTCCCCGGAGAGGGACCTGCCGACGCACAGATCCTTTTTGTCGGTGAGGGACCGGGATTTTTCGAAAATGAACAGGGACGCCCGTTTGTTGGGCAGGCTGGTAAACTATTGGATAGCCTGCTCCTGGAAATTGGCCTGGAACGCAGCAAGGTGTACATTACCAACGTGGTCAAGTGCCGCCCACCGGGCAACCGCGACCCATTGCCGGAAGAGCTGGCAGCCTGCAACGATTACCTGGAAAGGCAGATCACTGCCCTTAATCCGCGCGTGATCGTCACCCTGGGGCGCTATTCGATGACAAAATTCCTGCCAACCGCCAAGATCAGCGAAGTGCACGGGCAATCGTGCTGGGTAAAGGGCAGGCTGATCGCCCCCATGTATCACCCGGCAGCCGCGCTGCATCAGCCCTCGCTGAAACCGGCTTTGGTAAAGGATTTTCAGAAACTTCCGGATTACATCAAACTGGCGGATGACCATTCGGCGCAGCACCCTTGCGAACCGGAAAGTCCGGTTGAACTGGAGAAGCACGAAGAGAACCCTGAACAACTGAACTTATTCCAATGACAAAGGATGAATTCATGGATACAAAATCACAATTGCTGAAGAAAATCGAAGAGAAGAAAGCCATTGTTTCGATTCTCGGTTTGGGGTATGTGGGTCTGCCTTTGGCTGTGGCATTCGCCAAAGCCGGGTTCAAGGTGGTCGGGATCGACCCGGTGAAGAGCAAGGTGGATATGCTGAATTCCGGGAAGAGCTACATCCTGGACGTCCCCACCGCTGATGTTGCCGGATTGGTCAAGAGTGGAATGCTGAGCGCCACCACAGATTTTTCCGCGCTCAAGAATGCGGATGCGGTCAGCATTTGTGTACCCACCCCCTTAAAGCAAACTGGCGATCCTGACCTTTCCTTCATTGTTACTTCAGTTGAGGAATTGGCAAAATATGCCCATCCGGGAATGGTGATCGTACTGGAATCGACGACTTACCCGGGCACCACCCGCGAACTGGCTCTGCCAAAGCTGGAGGGGAAAGGCATGGTCGTGGGTAAGGATTTCTTCCTGGCGTTCTCTCCCGAGCGGGTAGACCCCGGGCGCAAGGACTTTACGACTTTCAACACGCCCAAGGTTATGGGGGGGATCACCCCGGCTTGCAACGAAGTTGCCATCGCATGGTACGGTAAAGCCATCCAAACATTGGTGCCCGTTTCCAGCGCGGACGTGGCTGAGATGACCAAACTGCTGGAAAACACGTTCCGGATGATTAACATTGGACTGGTTAATGAGTTGGCGTTGATCTGTGACAGGATGGGCATGGACGTTTGGGAAGTGATCGATGCCGCAGCTACCAAGCCCTTCGGGTTCATGAAATTTCAACCCGGTCCTGGGCTGGGCGGGCACTGCATCCCGATCGATCCACTTTATCTTTCCTGGAAATTGAAGGCGTTGAACTACAACGCACGTTTCATCGAGTTGGCGTCCGAAATCAATACCGGCATGCCGCGATTTGCCGTGAGCAAGGTGCAGGATGCGTTGAACAACGTCAGCAAGGCACTCAAGGGGAGCAAGATTTTAGTACTGGGAGTAACGTACAAAGCGGACATCGACGACCTGCGCGAATCGCCGGCACTGGATGTGATCCACCTGCTGGAGCAAAAAGGAGCCGAAGTCAGCTTCCACGACCCGTATGTCAAAACGATATCCATTGAAGGAAGAAAGAAAGACGGAGTCGAGGATATGATGAAGGAAATCGCTGCAGTGGATGCAGTGGTGATCATCACCAACCACTCCTCTTATGATTACAACGCCATCCTCAAGAACTCCAAACTAATTGTGGATA
>JBGQAS010000405.1:0-2411 GCA_041494435.1 Anaerolineaceae bacterium
TACTTCTAAGGTCATAAAAAACTTCGAATCCAGGCAACTATATAAAAGGAGGTTTATCATGTCAGTCGCAAAGGTTACGGAAATTATCGCTTCTTCACCAAAGAGTTTTGAGGATGCCATGAATATTGGCATAGCTCGTGCGCACAAAACCCTCAAGCATCTCAAGTCCGCATGGGTCCAGAATCAACAGCTCAAGATGGATGATGAAGGGAAAATCACGGAATACCGCGTCCAGTTGAAAATCACTTTCATAATTGAAGACTGATACTTGGAAATTCCCGGCGGATGATCCACCTTGGTTTGTTCCAGATGGGGAGCTATTTGCCATTAAGAATGCTACGAATTTGACATCTTGGACGCGGATCCAGGACTAAGTTTTGAAGTAGATTGATAAATTACGTATTTTGAGTTATTACTGTTTCATGATTGGTGATTGTTCATGGTTTGATCTTTACGAATCAGTGCAAAAAACTCATCCCTTTGTGATTGGCAGGAAATATGGATATTCAGTCGACCATAAAAAGACATCTGCGCGCGAAGTTGATCTTCAATCCAAGTGCAGGCGCAACTAGGGGAACCCCGATTGAGATCGAGGACGTGATCCATGAAATGCAGGCGTGGAAGATTGTGCCTGAAGCCTTCTTGGTGGAGCCAGGCATTGATCTGTCAGGTGTTATCAAGGAAGCCCTCGCGCGTGGGATCCGAATGTTCGTTGTTTGTGGAGGAGACGGCACCATTTCCGCTGTTGCCAGAATTCTGACGGGAACCCATGCAACTCTGGGGGTGATCCCCATTGGCACTCAAAATAATACCGCCCTTAGCCTGGGAATCCCTTCAGATATTCCATCGGCAATTGCGATATTGCGAACCGGTCATCGTATTAAAGTGGATGTTGGTATGGCCACATGTCGAAAAATTACAACACCTTTTTTGGAAGTATGCTCGGTGGGGCTGGTTTCAACTTTATTTCCTTCTGTGGATGACATTCAACACGGGGACTTGGCCCAGATAGGTGCTTTCTTGAAAAAACTCTCTTCTTCTCCGCCAGCTGAGATCCATTTGTGGTTGGATGACAAGCCAGAGATGCATAATTTGGGTTATGTAATTCTGGCTTCCATTATGCCCTATATCGGATTCCATTATCAGGTAGGTTCGCCAGCCTCCTTTCAAGACGGCCTGATGGATGTGCTGTTCTTTGCAGATTTATCCAAGCTGGAGCTGTTAGGGTACGTGCTTCAAGGGGTGGGTGAGGGGAAAATGGAGGACGCACGCATCCAGCATTTTCATGTGCGCAAGATCGAGATAGAAACCCATCCTGTCATGCCGGTTATGGTGGATGGGATTGCCTTGGGAAAAGGACGGGTTACTATTGAAGTTCGACGGCGTGAATTAGCTGTAATGGTAGCAGCATCATCTAAAGCAATCAGCGCCAGGTAATCACCTTGACCAGCAAACCAATGTTACCTGGGTCATTAGGGGGAAAGCTTCTTGAAGCCTGGAACCGATTGACCTTGTGGGTAAATAATCATCAAGGAGCCATCCGGCTGGTTAGCTTTACCGTTGGCTTGATCATTTTGCTCATATTCTTTCCTCCCTCCCTGCGGATTAGCTTTTGGGCAGGTCTGAAATCCCATGTACTTCTGGCAACCATGCTCCTGGGTTTCAGTTTATTGGCCATTTCTTTGGTTTGGTCAGCTAGCCAAAAATGGGATGAGCGAGCCTTCTTGTTCTTAAATATATCGGAGTCGCGACCAATTTGGTTGGACCGAATCATGTTGGGTTTTACCCAGATTGGGAGCGCGAGTGGCAGCGTGGGAATTGCCCTTGTCATGTTTTTTACCGGAAATCGACTATTTTCATATGAACTCATCCTGGGTACTGTGACTTTATGGCTGATGGTAGAACTGATGAAGTATTTGATAAACCGATCACGGCCATTCATCAAGTTGACTCAAGCACGGATCGTGGGTCACCGGAAAAAAGGACGATCTTTTCCAAGCGGTCATACCAGCCAGGTGTTTTTTATCGCAACACTGATTACACAGCATTTCCACCCCAGCGTCTGGATCGTACTCCTGTTCTATGTGATTGCATTGATGGTAGGTATTACACGCATGTACGTTGGGGTGCATTACCCACGGGATGTGCTCGCCGGAGCTATTCTGGGAAGTGCCTGGGGGTTGCTCGGGATGATTGCCGAAGTGTATGTCGTGAATGGAATCGGGCAATATTATTGACGTGGCAAGCTAACTGTAATCATTCAAAAAATCGGTGTCAAAGGGCAATTAATAAGCGCCAAATTTCTGATTTCCATAGATTTTTAGATATTTTTTAGGTTGTATTAGGGACGTAGATAGCTCATTTCGAATACGATATTAATATAGGATCAGATATACGGCGGGAAGTTGTAA
>JBGQAS010000328.1:0-2989 GCA_041494435.1 Anaerolineaceae bacterium
CCTTTCGGGAATATTCGATTTCCCAATTTTTTGAACCTGCCTGACCAAACGGATGAAGCTGTTGGCGGTTTCTTGAGGGTGAAATGTGGCTCGAACGCGATAATATATTCCACCCACAAGCATACCCCCGACCAGCAGTATTCCTGAAAAAACAATATTTGGATTTGGATTATATAGACCCAGAACTCTAACACCAAGAATAAGTCCAGATATAGATAAAACCAACAACCCTACCATGTAAATAATTGAGACGGGTTGATCCACCTGGATGTGAATTCTTTCCATCTGCCAAACGATCCTGGCAGTTCCAACCAATAAACTCAGCAAAATAATCATTGTCAAAATAGAAAAGACAGAAAAAGGATTAATCAGACCGGTTAGCCCCATCCCCCCCAAGGTGAAGGGGATGCCTATTGCCAAGAGTAATCCCAAAGAAGGGAAAATGGAATGGAACCATCGGAATTTTAGAAAAGTACCTAACAAACTTCCGATAATCAAAGTCAGGCAGCCCCAAAGCAAGGCAATTGCCGTATGGTTTTCAATTACGCAGAAAATTTGCAGGCTGCCAAAACCCGATAAAAAAAATGGGAGTGCTGTTAACAAATCCGATGCAAGCATAACCCGTACAGCAGACCATAATCCCACCAAGACAACACTAATCAAGATCCAGGTGGTGCCAACACTCGTGAGAGTCAACGTATGAATTCTGCTCAGCAAGGCGATCGCTGATGAAAGCGAAATCAACTTAATCAATATTTGAGTGGAGAAGATTAATCCATTTGCTTTTTGGGGAAAGTTTTGAACGATCCCCAAAAATCGAAGAATAACAGCCAGCAGGAAAATTAACGCCACTTCCGAAGGGATGGCAGTAAGGTCGAAATTAAAACCCTTTCCACCGCTGGCAACCACGCCTCCCATAATGGCAATAGAACCCATTAATTTAATAACAAAGGAAGTGACCGCTTTCTGCTTTTCGAGGTTATCCGCAGCAAACCATAGATCCGAAGCAAGGATGCTGAAATCAAGCAAAGTCCAGGTCAATAACAAACTAAAGGGGTCCAATGAAACAAGTGTAAGAATCCCTAAACCGCTATTGAGAAGAACTAATATGCTGCTGCGTCGCCAATCAGCTGATTGCAATTGAACCGTAGATGTAATGATAAAACTCAATGCGATGGTGCTAATGCAAAAAATCAAAGCAATCGAGGTCAGGTCAACTTTGAAGGTAAAACCGCTGAACACTTGAGAAAATGGCAGCCAGTTGGTTCCTGAAACAGACGGATAAGAAGAAACGGGAACCACCAAAGAAAAGATCCAAATAGCAAGCGCTGATATAAAACCAATCGCCCATATGAACCCGCCCCCCCGCTTGGAAATAACCAGGATAGTTCCGCTGATCGCAGCTGCTAAAAGGATCAGAGCTGGAAGAAACACTAGCATGCTGAACCTTTAGATAACCCTGGAAAAAGCATGTCTTGACAGGAAATGACCCATGCCTGCCCGCCCCAACCAATTCTTTCCATCCACTATGACTTTTCCCCGTAAAAGTACTTTCTCTGGAAAGCCCTTTAATTCCCAACCTTCATAAAGGTTGTAATCCGTTCGATGCTGGGCGATATCCTTGCCATATTTGACGGTTTTTTCAGGATCCCAAATCACAATATCGGCATCACTGCCGGGTTCCAAGGTACCCTTTTTGGGATATAAACCAAATATCCTGGCTGGATTGGTAGAGGTGAGTTCAACGAATTGATTGGGAGTAATATTTCCCGTCCCGACCATTTTCGTCCAAAAGATCGGCAACCGATCGCCCACGCCGGGTAAACCATTGGGGATCTTGGTGAAATCATCCTTGCCCAATTCCTTGCCTGGGATTGCGATGAGTTTGCCTTCATACATGATAGGTTTTGTCCCATCAAAGAAAAATGGACAATGATCTGTGGAAAGAGTTTGAATGATCCCATTCCGCAAACCCTCCCGCAGGCGTTGATTATCGTGCAAGCTGCGCAAAGGCGGAGAACAAACCCATTTAGCCCCATCGGGCTTTTCCAATTCCTCTTCCGTGAAAAAGAGATATTGCGGGCAGGTTTCACCCATAATAGGTAATTTCTGCTGTCTGCCGTATTCGAGTTGATCCACTTCACCAGCCATGTTCATATGAACAATGTAAAGGGGTGCATCTGCCATAGCTGCCAATGCCACGCCGCGGGCTACGCTTTCCACAGCCCCCCAACCTGGCCGGGTTCGAGCATGCCACCCCGGAGAAGTATGGCCTGAATTCAATGCCTCTTTTACCAAGATATCAATCACATCGCCGTTTTCAGCATGCAGCATGGTGAGGATCCCCACCCGGCTGGCGATGCGTAATACTTTGAAAATATCTCCATCCTGAAGGCGCAGGCGGTTGTTGTAGGCTGTAAAAACTTTAATGCTGGTAATACCTTCTTTTACCAATTGAGGGATTTCCTTTTCCACCTGATCATCCAGGTGGGTAATGTTCATGTGAAAACCAAAATCCACGGCAGCCCTTGCATCCGCTTTTTGATGCCAAAGATCAATATTCGCTTTCAAAGGAGTTAGATCTTGTGAAATAAAGTCAATCACTGTAGTCGTCCCGCCAAAGGCAGCCGCTTTCATCCCCGTGTAATGATCATCGGACGATACGGTCCAGAACATGGGTAAATCCAAATGGACATGGGCATCCACACCACCGGGCATAACCATTTTTCCTTGTGCATTAATCACCTCTATGCCAGGCTCAGTCTTTAGGTTTGTGCCAATCTCAACAATTTTTTCTCTTTCCACACGGATATCCGCCTGGAATGTTTCAGCCGAAGTAATGAGTACGCCACCCTGGATAATCAATGCCATCTTTTCTCCAAATCAGCCATCTCGATCTTTGTTCAATCCTTTGGGTATTCCGATCCAAACCAGCCTTCGATAAACGGCAAAAGGTCTGGATCAATTTCGAAATTATCTTCTCCCCTAC
>JBGQAS010000398.1:0-2485 GCA_041494435.1 Anaerolineaceae bacterium
GAATTTCCTGTGAACATTCCCAGTCTTTCCTTCTGCACGGATAATGCAGCCATGGTCGCGGCGGCAGGTTATTTTCGATTTGTTCATGGGCAGCGGGATGACTTGGAGATGGATGTATTGCCAAATTGGCCATTGGGTTGAGAACCTGTTAAGGGGAAACTTTCAAGAAGAGCAGAACATCTAATGAATGAAATTGATTTGACTTCGGATGGTTTTTCGTTAAGCAAATTGAAAGCTGGCGATAAAGCGGAATTTGCCAGGCTGGTGGAAAAGTATTCGGCGAAAATTTATCACCTGGCTTTGAAAATGTTGAACGATGAACAGGACGCCGAAGATATTCTTCAAGAAACCTTCATCAAAGCTTCGCGGTCATTCATAGGCTTCGAAAGACGCTCGAGTTTGGCAACATGGTTATACCGGATCGCTGTAAATGAAGCTTTGATGTTGATGAGAAAGCACAAACCTGACTCTGTTTCAACGGATACGGATGTTGAGACGGATGACGGGCAAATGGAACCAATCCAAATCGTAGACTGGTGTTGCCTGCCGGAGCAGGAACTGCTTTCGGATGAAACGAGGAAAGTCCTCGCCTTGGCTATCGAGAAGTTGCCGAAATCATTGCTCACGGTTTTTACCCTTCGCGATTTGAATGGACTTTCCATCAAGGAAACAGCCGGGGCGTTGAATCTTACTGAAACAGCCGTGAAAACCAGGTTATTGCGCGCACGCTTGAGGTTGCGGACGGATCTTTCGAGTTATTTTCTTGAATCGGAAAACCGAAGGAGACCAGAATGAACGAAAAAGGGCATTGCAACGACATGATTGGTACTCTATCGGACTATATCGATGGAGAGTTGAGCCCGGAGCTGTGTCAATCCCTGGAAGATCACTTGAAGGATTGCAAGGATTGCCGGGTTGTTGTGGATACCATGAAGAAAACGATAGAGCTCTATAAAGTGGAGTCGGACAAAGAAACCATTCCTCCCAAGGTGAAAGAACGCCTGTACGTCAGGTTGAACCTGGAAGATTTCAAGAAATAGATATCATTTCCAGACACTTTTCATTATTCTGCTCATCCAACGGATGGGCAGATTTGTTTCAAACAAGGAGTTCCCATGAATTTTCTCGATGAATCCATGAAAGTAAAACTCAGAGAGGTGTTCCAGGTACTTGATAAACCAATTTCTCTTGTCCTTTTTGAAGATTTTCCTGATTGCGAGTATTGTTCGGACACTTTGGAATTATTGACGGATCTCACCAAGCTCACCCCGTCCATCCACCTGGTTCACTATGATATTAAAGTGGAAACGGATAATAAAAGGAAGTATGGGGCATATCTTACTCCCTTTATTTCTGTTGCTAAAGGAGCGGTTGAGGAACCTGTCGATGTAGGTGTTCATTTTGTTGGGATTCCCGTGGGGCATGAGTTCAGTGCTTTAATCTCCAGCATTCTTATGTGTCCAAAGGAAAAACCAATTTGAGCCCTGAGCCCCAGGATTTCTTGAGAAACTTGGATCACCCGATTGATTTGCAGGTTTTTTCCACACCTACTTGTCCTTATTGCCCGCGGGCCATTTCCCTGGCTCACCAGATGGCATTGGAAAGTTCCCTGGTGACGGCTACGGCCATTGAAGCTCTGGAATTTCCAGATTTGGCTCAGCAGTATAATGTTTCGGGGGTGCCTCATACTGCAGTGAATTTTGGAGCTGGTCATATTCTTGGCGCCATACCTGAACAAAAATTCCTGGAGGGAATCCGTAAAGTGGTTTGATGTTGAGAGGAGATGATCGGGATGGATGCAAAAGTTGATTGGAAACTGGGTTTAAGTTTTGAGGGGACTGCAGATAGCGGATTCACACTCCCTTTAGGGACGTCGAGATCAGAAGGGGGGTTGGAGGATGGTTTTCGCCCGATGGAGCTTCTCCTGGTCGGATTGGCGGGATGTACCTCCATGGATGTGATTTCCATCATGAAAAAGAAGCAGCAGGATGTGACCAAGTTTGAAGTGAAGGTTCATGCAGATCGGGCGTCTGAACATCCCAAGGTTTTCACCCAGATAGAAATGGAATACATATTAACCGGCAGGAATCTGGATCCTGCTGCGGCGAAAAGGTCGGTTGAGTTGAGTGAAACGAAATATTGCCCCGCCATAGCCATGTTGCGTAAAGCTGTGAATATCTCAACCAAAATTACTCTTAGGGAAGAAATTTAATCGGTCGCGGAAGGAAATACTTTTAGGATCCTTGATTCCTGACCCCGCTCATGGCAGAACCCATGAGAGAAACCACTTGCCCAAACCATACCAGGGTAAATGCCAAGAATCCTTTGGGTCGTAGAGAAGCCATTGATGCCCCTAGGGCAATCCGGCTGTGATGAAGCTACGATAATCCGAACAGGTACATGCCACGATCTCATGTCCTGCCCGGGTGAGAGTGCCCAGGTAAGGGACATCACCATTGTGGGGGATCCACCCTTCCAGGTTGAA
>JBGQAS010000358.1:0-2783 GCA_041494435.1 Anaerolineaceae bacterium
GTAGTTGATTTAACAAATATAAGTGCAGTTTTGGTAATTACCAATTTTAAACCAGTAGATATTACTCCCCTTATCCCCTCAACCACCCCGTAAAAATGAGTGCAATCCTGATTGGTATACCCATTATGCTGTTTGCAGCCATTCTACAGTCTTCACTGGTCAGCAATTTCACTTTGCTTTCCGGGATGGCAGATCTTGTTTTGGTGGTGATCATAGCTTGGACCATCGACGGGCGAGTGAAGTATGCCTGGGTTTGGGCAGCTTTGGGAGCTGTGTTTGTCAGCTTATTTTCCGCTTTGCCGTTTTTTGTTTATGTAATTTCTTATGGATTAGTTGCCTGGATTGCGTTTATTTTTCATCGAAGGATTTGGCAAGCTCCCCTTTTGATCATGCTGGGAGTTACTTTGCTGGGAACGGTGATCGAACAAGTTCTATCCATGCTGATTCTCCAATTAAATGGAACTCCATTATCATTTCTAACAGGCTTTACAAAGGTTACCCTTCCCAGCGTTTTACTTAACTTATTGCTAGCTCTTCCCATTTATGCCATTTTTCGCTATTTGGCAGGGAAAGTGTATCCGGGAAAGCAGGAAGAATGAAATTCGAGAAACTTCGAGATAGGATATCCATAAGAATCTCTCGACCGATTGTCATCCTGGGCGGGATGGTATTGATTATTGGTTTTATTGTTGTGAAGCTTTTTTCAGTCATGGTGATTCAAAACCAGGATTACTTGACCGCAGCAGATGTAAACCGTACCAAGACAATCAGCGTTCAAACCCAACGTGGAATCATCTATGACCGAAATGGCACTATCCTGGCAACAAACACAGCATCTTATAATGTGACGATTATTCCTGCATATTTGCCCTCGGACCAGGGAGCAATCCAGGAAATATATCGACAATTATCCAGCCTTATCGGTGTTCCAGTCAGTAACGGACAAATAAATGATGCTACGGTAAGGTCATTCACCGCTTGTCAAACCGACCTTGGCATCACGGAGATTGTCTACATTGCAGACTCGCTTGCTCCCTATTCTCCGGTGCGCATTAAATGCAATGTAGATCAAAAGACTGCCATGATCATTCAATCGAAGGTGCACGATTGGCCGGGCACAGGGGTTGAGATCCAGCCGGTTAGAGATTACCCGACAGGAGAACTTACTGCTGCAGTGATTGGATTCTTGGGACCCATTCCTGCATCGCAAGAAAAATATTACGCTGATTTAGGCTTCGAACCTGGGCGTGACAAAGTTGGATATGCCGGAGTGGAATTATCATTGGATGAATTTTTGAGGGGTACGAATGGCACAAGGGTTGTGGAGGTGGATGCAGCTGGCTTGGTTTTGCGCGATCTGGAACCACCCGTAGATCCCATTCCGGGGAGCAATTTAGTTCTTACGATTGATACTCGTTTACAGGCATCTGCAGAAGCTGCTCTAAAAAGTGAGATCAATACTTTGAATACCACCCTTGGAACGATTAAATCTTCAAGCGGAGTTGTGATCGCGATTAATCCAAAAACAGGCCAGATTCTTGCGATGGTCTCATATCCATCATACGAGAACAACCGGATGGCGCGGATAATCCCTGCCTACTATTACAACCAACTGGAACAAGACCCGGGACAACCTCTATTTAACAGGGCAGTGTCCGCGGAATTACCACCGGGTTCAGTTTACAAAATGGCCACTGCCATCGGAGCCCTTAATGAGGGAGTAGTCACTCCTGAAAAACAAATATTCGACCCTGGGAAGATCACCATACTTCAAAAATTTTCACCAAATGACCCCGGAACACCGCGCGATTTTGTTTGCTATAACCGTAATGGACATGGCAACCTAGATTTCTTTCATGGGGTTGCCTATTCCTGTGATGTATATTTTTATAAGCTCGGTGGGGGGTATGAAAATGAAGTCCCGAATGGTGGGTTGGGGATATTGAGAGAGGATGAGTATTCAAAAGCATTGGGCTATGGCCAGGCCACTGGGATTGAATTACCTGGCGAGGCATCCGGTCTTGTCCCAGATCCCACCTGGAAACGGATCAATCTGGGCGAAAACTGGTCAACGGGAGATACTTATATTGCAACCATTGGGCAGGGCTATGTACTGGCAACTCCCCTGCAGATATTAATGTCCTTTGCAACTATTGCCAATGATGGGAAATATGTCAAACCGACTTTGGTTAAAGAGATCCTGGATTCTGAAGGAAATGTGGTGGAAGAACCTCAGCCCCAGGTTTTGTGGGATATTACGAAAGATCCCATGATCAGCGTCTTTGACGAGAATAATCAACCTACAGGAGAAAAGAAGACGGTCCAACCCTGGGTACTCAGCGATCTGCAGCAAGGATTGCGAATGGTGGTAACTATAGGTACAGCGCAAGCAGAAGTCCAAGGAGCAACCTATCAGTCAGCAGGAAAAACGGGTACTGCAGAGTATTGTGATGACCTCGCAAAAGCCAAAAACCTTTGCGTACCAGAAAATTGGCCCAGTCATGCCTGGTATGTTGGTTATGCCCCCTATGACAACCCGGAAATTGCGGTGATCGCGTTTGTTTACAATGGCAGTGAAGGGGCGACTGTTGCTGGCCCAGTGGTACGAAATGTTTTAGACGCCTATTTTGAACTAAAAGCCATCGATTCAGGACAAAACCAACCATAATAATTCTATTGTGCAAAATGAACCAGTTTTCTCGGATGATCCGGCTTGAAAGAAAAAGAAATGGCTAATTTTCTTATAATGGCAACAGGTTGAAAAAGAGCACTTGAAAATAAAA
>JBGQAS010000392.1:0-2516 GCA_041494435.1 Anaerolineaceae bacterium
AACCGCCACGTTCACTGTTCCTGCTCCGATCGTGCCCAGCAACACACCAACGGTGACGCCGACGGCGACAGAAACGATTCCATGCAACCAGGCAACCTTTATCGGAGATGTAACCATCCCGGATGGGACGGGCATCAATTTTGGGCAGACATTCACCAAGACCTGGCGATTGCAGAATTCTGGGAGCTGCACTTGGACATCTGGATACTCCTTGATCTTCGATCACGGAGATCAAATGGGTGGACCAGCGGCTCAAATGCTAACCTCGGGAACTGTGCCTCCTGGTGGTACCCTGGATGTGTCCGTAAATTTGACAACACCATCTGCGGCTGGTACATATAAGGGTTATTGGCGATTGCGTGAACCGGGTGGCGTATCTTTTGGCCTCCCAAGCGGTGGTTCATTCTGGGTGACCATTGTGGCAGTAAATCCTGTTCATATTGTAACCCTGGCTATCCCGCCAATCCTTCCGCCCCTCTTAATACTTCATACCACAAACCTTCCAGTTGTTGCTGCCAAAACAGGTACCGTCTGGTCAGATGGTGGGGTGCTAACTGGATTCGCGGAGGTGGGGGATACGGCCTCAAATCTGAGCATGCAAGGATTTGTCACCTTTGACCTTTCTGGTATTCCCGCAGGATCTACCGTCTCGGATGCCAATCTGACATTCAACGATTACGACACGGGTGGAAATCCTTTCAGCTTGGGATGCCTGCGATTGTACGGGCAAAATTTTGGAACCGTCAATGGAAGTGACTTTTTCACTGGGGTGACAACAGGCGCTCTCATCCGTTGGTGCAGTACCGCTGAACTCACCGCCCAAATGGCTGGAACGTCTCAATTCATCAGCTACATCCAGTCATTGGTTGGCAATTCGAATATCCAATTCCGAGTGCAGTTCAATGAAATGGCAACAAATTCGAACGGGACTCAGGATATGGTCCGATTCGGAAACGGGATCAAAATTACGGTTAAGTACACTACACCATAAGAGATTCACTTTTTGGGAGACGCCCTAGCAAGAGGGCGCCTTTTTATATTCACCTATTTTCTCGGATATAATTTGCAGGTTGAAGTTGAAAATTATCTTTTCAAAAAAGGGAGCTTCGCCTGAGCGCTGCTGCCTGGATGGTCATGGATAAATGCGAAGATTTTTGTTAATCCTTTCCTGCGTTGTAACGCTGATTCTCACTGGATGCAATTTTCCATTAACGGTTTTCGCAACTTACACGCCCACCCCGACCCTTACTCCCAGCAATACCCCCACTCCGTTGCCAACTGCTACCAACACGCCAACTCAAACGGCTACACTTACCCCCGAACCCACCTTAACTCCCACCTGGCTCTATAACCCCAAAGGGGAGGCTACTGTACCGGTTCTCCTCTATCATCATGTAGTTTCGGATGATAAGGCCACGAGTGACTATTGTTACTGTGTTTCGATCACGAATTTCCAGGCACAAATGAGCTGGCTTTCCGAACACGGTTATACTGGCATCCCGGTGACCCAGTTGGTGGATGTCCTGCAAAATGGTGGACAGCTTCCTCCTAAGCCGGTGGCCATCACCTTCGATGATGGCATGCAGGATATCTACACCATAGCCTTTCCCATCATGCAGCACTATGGATTCTCGGGGACATTGTTCCTCATTGCAGATTGGATCAACGGAGAGGGCCTCATGAATACCGCCGAGGTTCAAGAGATGATTTCAAATGGTTGGGAGATCGGGTCCCACAGCATGACCCACTTTGATCTGACCAGCGATTACAGTCAATTGCGCTACCAACTCTTTGATTCGAAACATATGTTGGAAGAGATGTTTGGAGTACCGGTGAACACACTGGCATACCCATTCGGCTTGTTCAACACCAACGTGGTGAAAAAGGTTTCGGCGTATGGGTATAAAGCTGCCTTTGCTTTAGGTAGGGGATATATCCAGTCCGCCAACGAAATATTTGATTTGACTCGTGAAGAAGTACGTGAAAGCTATGACATGTCCCAGTTCATTGCACTACTTCCCTAGCAGTAAAAGGGAAAGATAAAGCATCCGATCATCGAAATTCATGTCAACCTTCCAGCACGTTAACTGAAATCATTCACCCTCTGTCTTTAGCTTAACAAGGGTGATTGGTACCCAAAAATAAGCGTTCTTGAAAAATATTTAGAAAAGCGATTCGTGCGGATGTCTTTCATCCACTACAGCCAGAGCATACGAAGCCGCAGCACCGACAATAAAGAGTAAGGCACAAACTGCGATGGTCCATCCGGCAACTCCAGCAGGGATGATCGCGGCGGTGGAACCCACTACTATTCCCAGGATAAAATGATACATGAAAGCATATTGCTTTTTAAACAACCAGTTGATTAACTTGGCAAAGATGAGAATAACGATCACAACCCCCAGGATTAGAGGAATGATCACGCCAAAATTTAGCTGCCGGATACCGCTTGCCATTGGTTGATACAACCCCAGATAGATCAGGAAGTTGGAAGGGCTCATACCAGGTATCACCAG
>JBGQAS010000473.1:0-2007 GCA_041494435.1 Anaerolineaceae bacterium
ACCCCCAGGTCGTGAGTGACCAGGATCAAGGATTGATTGAGCTGCACGCTAAGTTTTTGCAGAAGCTCCAGGATTTGTGCCTGGATCATCACATCCAGAGCTGTAGTGGGTTCATCTGCTATCAGGATGCGTGGATCGCAAGCCAGAGCCATGGCAATCATGGCACGCTGGCGCATGCCACCAGAAAATTGGAAGGGGTATTGAAGACGACGGTTGCGGGCAATGCCAACCATTTCCAACAGATCTTCCACCCTTTTCGTGATTAAATCCGAATGAATATGTTTGTCTGCATGGCAGAGGATGGCTTCAGCGATTTGATCCCCAACCGTCTTAACCGGGTTAAGGGCATTCATGGCACCCTGGAAAACGATGGCAATTTCCTTCCAGCGGACATCGTTGAATTCGTGTTCGGGCAAAGAAAGAAGATCTTTATCGTGATAAAGCACTTTGCCCTGGGTAATTCTGCCAGCAATGGGAAGCAACCGGAGCAAACTGAGGATCAAGGTTGTTTTTCCGCATCCACTTTCACCGACGATACCTAGTTTTTCACCGGCATGCAAAGAAAAACTCACATCCTGAACTGCTTCCAGGCGTGTTATTTTATCCGGGTAATAATCAATGCTAACGTTCTTGACATCCAGAATGCAGGGGGCAGTGACGAGATCAACCATTTTTCACATCTTCCTTGCGATCAATCATCTTGGGATTGACGGAAAGATGGTGCCATTCAAGCCGGGGATTGAAGATCTGCTCCAAACCATGACCGAGCAAGGTCAACCCGAGTACAACCCAGACAATCCCCAGCCCGGGGACGAGCAACGCCCACCAGGCTCCCGAACTGACCCCACCCCGAGTGAAAGCAAAATTAAGCATTTGCCCCCAACTGATGGTCGTAGGATCCGCCAAGCCCAGAAAACTCAAGGTGCTTTCCTCCAATATTGCCAGGGAAATGACCAGGACGCTATTGGCAACCAAAAGGGGTAATACCAGGGGGAAGATGTGTTTGGCAATGATATGAAAATTGCCTGAGCCAATGGCACGTGCGCGGAGGACAAATTTTCGTTCCTTTACGGATAAGGTTTGCGAGCGGATCAGGCGGGCTGTTCCGGTCCAGCCGAGGATGCCGATGACGAAAATGATATTCAACAAGCTTGGTTTGGTAAGTGCCACCAGAACCACAGCCAAAGGCAGGTCGGGGATGACGATCATGATATCGGTAAAACGCATCAAGGTATTTTCGATCTTCCCCCCAAAAAAGCCCGCCGAGATTCCAATCACGCCCCCGATACAGACGGAGATGAATGAAGCAAAAAAACCGACAATCAAGGAAACCCGGGCGCCGTACATAAAATTGGAAAGCACATCCCTGCCCGCATCATCGGTTCCCAATAAATGTTGAGGACTCGGAGGTTGATAGATATCCGAGATGGCCATATTCTCGCCGGATTTTGGGTTGTAAGGAGCGAGAACGGAGGCAAAAATGGCTATAAAAATAGTAGCCAGAAGCATGCATGCCCCCACCAAAGCCATCCCATTTTTGCGGAATGCCCGGAAGAAGGAGGAAAAATCAGAGGAATACGATTGTGTAGTCATGGTCAACTCGCCTGCACCCGGGGATCAAGGTAGGAATACAGCAGTTCAGCGAATAAATTCGCAAAAATAACTGTAATCGCGATGATCAGGAATGCCCCCTGCAGAACGGGATAATCCCGGCGGTTTACTGCTTGAAATATCGCCAAGCCCAAACCCGGCCACGAAAAGACCGATTCGATCTGGATGGCTCCAGCAACCGTAAATCCAAGGTTGAGGGCAATGATGGTCACCATGGGTAGCATGGCGTTGCGCAAAGCATGGTCCACGAGGATTTGGAAAGTATTCAATCCCTTGGCTTTGGCTGTCAGGATGTAATCTTCACTGAGCACTTCCAGGACTGTGCTGCGCATGATAAGCATGTACTCACCCAGCATGACCACGGTAAAGGTCAAGGTGGGCAGGATCAGATGCTTG
>JBGQAS010000436.1:0-2203 GCA_041494435.1 Anaerolineaceae bacterium
AACCGGAATGGGTTCATCTTTCTGTATTCCTGAAACCCAGTGGGAAAGGGAAAATGAGCAAGCGCGAAGCCGCTGAAGCAATCAAGGATGGTTATTCCATATTTATCAAGGAACTTGAGGGGTTGGGCTATTTACCCGAGGCTGTGGTTAATTGGATTGCTTTAATGGGATGGGCATATGATGACCATTCTGAAATTTTCGAAATGAAAGACCTGATTGAGAAATTCAGCCTCGAACACCTCAGCCCTTCCCCCGCTGCGATCAATTTCACGAAACTGGATTATTTTAACGGGATCTTTATTCGAAAACTTTCAGAAGAAGACCTGGCAAAGCATGTAAAGCCGTTTTTTATTCAGGCAGGATATCTGCCTGATGATCGGAAACTGCTGAAGATAGCCCCCACCATCCGCGAACGCATGGTGACACTGGATGATTCCGTTGATATGGCAGGATTCTTCTTTAAAGAAAAGGTAGAACCTAATCCCGAAGAGCTGATCGCAAAAGGATTGAGCAAAGAGGAATCTCGGAAGATAGCAGTTTCTTCCCTGGAAATCCTTAAGAAATTGAAAGATTTTTCTGTTTCTACTACTGAACCCCCCATGCGCGAATTCGTTGAAAAATCCGGATTGACTGCTGGACAGGTGTTTGGCATATTGCGCGTAGCCATTACAGGACAGAAAATCAGCCCTCCGTTATTTGAAAGCATGGAAATCGTCGGGAAAGAGGTTTGTATTCAGCGCCTGGAAGAAGCTATCCGTTTGTTGTCTTAACAGCTGACATCAGTTTTGAATTCTCAAAAAAGAAGTGTGGTAAAATTTTGACCGCAAACGGTGGGGGCTCGTCTAACGGCAGGACAGCAGACTCTGAATCTGCTTGTAGAGGTTCGAATCCTTTGCCCCCAGCTTGAAAGAATCCCTTCTTAGAAAGGATTCTTTTTTTTCTGCGATTTCAAATTGCTCGAGAATTCTTACTTGATCAAACCTTTGAGATTTTGCGAATTAAAAGGTCCTTTCATGGCAATTGCTTCTCTGGCTGCAGGAACTTTTTCCCAAACATTCCACAAGAGAACTCCGCGGATCCGTCCATCCTTCAAGTAGTAAACAACACCTTTCTTGAAAGGCTCAATCCAGTCGCTAAAAGTTTCAAGCCGGGCATCCAACTCACCCACCGCTTCATATCCCAGCTCAAATAAATCGGAATAAAAATAGGGCAGGTAATTCCACGGTTTCATCTCGCCTGCCATGTTGATCCCGGCTGCCAGGCCCATTGCGTAGGCATTATCAGCATGTTCCACTCGCCGACGGACATTTAATGTAGGATCAAAATAATTTGCGGCGTCGCCTGCAGAAAAAACATTTGGATCATCTGTTTGTAAATATTCGTTGACTACGATCCCATTTTCCACTTTCAATCCACTGGCAGATACCAATTGGGTATTGGGAATAATCCCTAAACCAGCAACAACCCGTTGAGATATTAATTCTGTTTCGACATTTTGATCATTTTTGAACACAAGGGATGTTTTATCTTTTTTCTTTTCAACTCGTACTATCGAGCTGCCAGGATAATTCGTAACGCCCTTGTCATGAAAGTACTTGGTCACATATTGAGCGAGATCATGAGGGAGGTTCCGGGCGGTAATTCCATCTTCCATGTAAATGCTGGAAACTTTTTTCTTATTCATCGTCAAAGCTGCCGCGATTTCAGAACCAATAAATCCACCACCGATGATGGCAAAATCGTCGGCTTTTTCAGTATCAGCCCGCAAAGCCAGGTAATCCTGAACGGTACGGTAATAATTTATTAAACCTTCGCCGGTATCCAATTTTCGAGGGGTCCCACCGGTGGCTAATAATAGTTTTTCATACCCGTATTCGGTGCCTTTTTTAACCGTTATTTTTTTTGAGGCTCTGTCTATTGCCGTTATGGATTCAGCAGTATGGATATCCATGCATAAGTCATCCACCGGGCACCAGATGGATTCAAACGCTTTTCCTGTCCACAACTTCTTTGACAGAGGGGGGCGCTCATAAGGCAAATTAGGTTCTTCGGTGAACATGCTAAGAGAGCCATCTTTATCCACAGAGCGGATCCCCGTCGCAGCCGAGTGACCGGTCATACCACCGCCAATGATTAAATATTTATATTTGATCATTCCATTCCTCCATTTTTTGACCTACCCTCATTTGATTATATTCGGGCT
>JBGQAS010000055.1:0-8592 GCA_041494435.1 Anaerolineaceae bacterium
CATGTTTGCTACAACTGTCGGAGCAGGGGCTTCCAGCCTGCCTTACGGAGTAACGCGTCTATTGATGGGACTGGCATTTTGCCTGGGTTTGATCCTTGTGGTGATAGCCGGTGCTGAGCTGTTCACCGGCAACAACCTTCTCGTGATGGCATGGGCGAGCCGGAAGATCAGTATCGGTGCACTTTTACGGAATTGGTTGATCGTCTACCTGGGAAATTTTGCCGGTTCCGTGCTAACCGCACTATTGGTGTTTCTTGCAAGGCAATATACCTACGGTCAAGGTGCCGTGGGTGCAGCCGCCCTCAACATCGCCGTGTCAAAAATTCACCCGGATATCATTCAAGCCATTGCGCTTGGAATCTTATGCAATATGATGGTCTGCCTGGCCATCTGGCTGACTTATAGCGCGAAAACTGTGTCCGGTAAAATCCTTGCCATCATTTTCCCCATCACGGCTTTTGTGGCAGCCGGATTCGAGCACAGCGTTGCCAATATTTATTTTTTGCCTTATGCCTTGTTCATCAAAAGTTTTGACCCGTTTTTTGCAGCATCCACAAAAGTGAATCTCACCAGCCTCACCTGGAGTTCGTCATTACTGAATAACCTGTTGCCTGTAACCTTAGGAAATATCATCGGTGGAGCAATCCTGGTGGGAGCCATGTACTGGTTTATTTACCTGCGGAAAAAAAGCAATTAATGGTCCCCAATACAAAAACTTTGCGATGATTTAATATCGCCTCCAAAATAGATATACAGAGACATAATGAAATGGTCTGGATATTGCAACTCCATGTCTTGTAAATATTTCATTAATGGGAACAAAATTGAGTTTTCATCGTTATAATATAGTATTACTAATTGGGATATTTGTTCATAATTATTTGGAGGATCCGGAAATGAAAAATGCAAAGTTATTCCTATCGCTGGTTTCCCTGCTTGTGGTTTTCAGCTTGACCGCGTGCTTCGGAACCCCAGCTCAACCAACCATCGATTATCAGGCGTTGATCAACACCAGCGTTGCCCAAACGGAAGCTGCAGAAAATCCAGGTAGCGAAGGAGTACCCACTTCTTCTGTGCCAACCTCACAGCCAACCGCCACCTTGCCACCCACAAACACCCCTATTCCAACCTTCACCCCCATCCCGACTTTTGTACCTACGGCTATCCCCTGCTATGCGATGGGCTTTGTGAAAGATATCACCATCAAGGACGGGACGAATGAAACAGCGGGTGCTTCATTCACCAAAACCTGGCGATTGCAAAATTTGGGCTACTGCACCTGGACTACTGCATTCAAGCTGAAGTTTGTCAGCGGCGATCAGATGGATGCCGATACATACACCTCACTGCCCAAGAACGTTGCACCGGGAGGCCTGGTGGATGTTTCAGTGGATATGACCGCACCTTCCAGCTCCGGTACATATATAGGCAATTTCAAGATGAAGGCTGCTGACGGTACCATTTTTGGTGCAGGGATCGGTGGAGTGCCCATCTTTGTGAAAATCGTTGTTTCAGGACCCCTCTTTGCTGTAACCAATGTCAGTAACTGGACCGTTACACCCAATTGTGGATTTCCCAATGTAACATTTACCGCTAATATTAAAACCAGTAGAGCTGGTCGGGTAGATTTTCACTGGGTTTTCGATAACAACGGCACCAAGATCACAGGCCCATCTGGCCATGTCGATTTCTCTAAAGCACAGACCAAGACAGTTACCGTTACATGGGATCTTTCGGGGCTGGGCTTCACAGGACCTGGAAAAGCTTATATCTATGATGATGAACCCAACCATCAGCTTTTTGGCCCGAGCGGAACCTTCAATTGTCCATAATCTGAAATTATATAAAAAAAAACCCGGAAGTATTTCCGGGTTTTTTAATTTTACGAAGGAGATATGATTATTACGAATTCACGATTCGTTTCGCCCAGGCTGCAGCCCTTTCCAATTCGCCCTCTTTCAAAGGACCTTCTGAATCCTTTACGAAAAATCCTTCCGAAGGAAGAGAAAGAATCCCACCTTTTTTCACAAGGGTTTTCAAGATGGGACTGGCAGCATAGCCAAAAATTTTTGCAAAGAATTTCAAGATGGCAACCGGGGTATCTTCAACGGAAATCCGGGTATCGAAGGCGGCGACCTTGGTACCTTTCAGTCCACCTGATGGGATGCTTTTCAATAACTTTGTAATCGCTTGTGTGGGTTGGAATGCCCGGGTTGGTGATCCGACAAGCAAATAATCCAGATGAAGCAAGTCGTCCGGTTTCACATCAGCAACTTTGATGACCGGGACAGTTCCTTTTGAATCCATTGATTTTGCAATAGTTTCAGCAATTTTTTGTGTATTTCCAAAGAACGAATCGTAGATTATTAAAGCTTTCATTCAGATCTCCTCTTTATTAATGACCCCAATTTTACATGATAAGTGTAAAACCGCCAAATATTGCCCGGATTGACGTTCAAATGGATTTCAAGTATTCTTAGATAACAGGGAAGAAAATTCATTTCATTCTTATTGAATTATCAAAATCCCTGTGGAATGGATTAAACCTACATGCCTGGTTTGGATGACATCCTGAGTGTTATCCTGGGTGGTGGACGCGGAGCCCGGCTCTATCCTTTAACCAAAGTGCGTTCCAAACCTGCTGTCCCCGTAGCGGGTAAATATCGCCTGATCGACATCCCCATCAGCAATTGCATCAACTCCGGCATCTTCCGCATCGCGGTGCTGACTCAGTTCAACTCGGTCTCTTTGCACCGCCACATAACCCGCACCTACGATTTCGATGCTTTTCATTCCGGCTGGGTACAAGTCTGGGCCAGCCAACAGACCGTAGCCACCAACGATTGGTACCAAGGTACCGCAGATGCCGTCCGCAAGCAGCTTTTCGAAATCCGTTCCGCCCGGGCAGATTACGTGCTGGTACTTTCAGGCGACCACCTATATCGGATGAACTATGCGGAAATGGCCAATTATCATTGGGGGAGTAGCGCGGAAATTACCGTCGCAGTCCAGCCTGTGGCAAAAGACGCCACGGGCAGATTTGGGATATTAAAAAGGGATTCCAACGGCAGAATCATCAGCTTTTCTGAAAAGCCCACCGACCCCGCCATTCTAAAAGGTTTGGTGAGCCGGAGCGACCCGGATTATCCATACCTGGCTTCCATGGGGATTTACCTATTCAATACCGAGTTGTTATGCGATTTATTGGAGTCAAAACCTTTCGATGATTTTGGCGGTCACGTGATCCCGTATGCCATCAAGTCCCACAAGGTGCAAGGATACGAGTTCAATGGGTACTGGGAAGATATCGGTACGATGCGTTCTTTCTACGAAGCCAACTTGAGGCTCACAGAACCCGATCCTCCCTTTAATTTCATCGACCCGAATTATCCCATCTATACCCATTCACGGTTCCTGCCAGGATCCACGATGCAGGATTGCCACCTGGAAAATGTACTTTTATGCGAAGGGTGCTGCCTGCAAAATGCCGAGGTCCAGCATTCGGTGATCGGGTTGCGCAGTCAGATCCATGCCGGAGTCCGGATCCGCAACAGCATCATCATGGGCGCGGATTATTATGAAGATATCAACGAATTTGCCCGACTCAAAGATGGGATCGAACTGGGTATTGGCAACGGGGCGGAGATCGAAGGTGCCATCATCGACAAGAATGCCAGGGTCGGGCGGGGAGTGATAATCAAACCCTTCCCTCGAGGGACAGAAATGGATATGGAAAGTTGGGTGGTACGGGATGGGATCGTGGTCATTCCCAAAGGTGCTACTTTACTTCCTGGAACAGTGATCGCACCGGGTCAAGAATCCAGTTGACGGTTTTTGAGAGCCATTTTCGGTTAAACTTATTTCATAGACGGCGGGTTATTCACCCGCCGTACAATTAAACTACCCAAGGGTGACAAAAGGATGAACCTGCAAGCAAAAAAAGCTCCCTATTCCAAAGATCCCAAATCACTGAGTAATTGGCATTCTCTAAGTCTCGACGAGGTAGTTAGCAAGCTGGATGTCCAATTGCATAATGGTTTGAATCCTGCAGAAGCCTCTCACCGGCAGAATATTTATGGATTGAACGAGCTCACCGAAGCCCCACGTGCATCGTTCCTCAAGATGATCTTGAACCAATTAAAAAGCTTTGTCGTCATCCTATTAATCGCAGCATGCATCATCTCCATGATCCTGGGCGAATGGGTGGATGCGATCGCCATCCTGACCATAGTTGTCTTGAACGCCGTCCTGGGGGTGGTGCAGGAAAGACGGGCCGAAGAAGCCCTGGCTGCTCTCAAGAAACTTGCAGCACCCGAAGCCATTACCCTACGAGATGGTCACCGCATCTCCATCCCAGCGCGCGAACTGGTACCCGGGGATTTGGTATTCCTTGAATCAGGCAACTACGTCCCTGCGGACGTGAGACTCGTGGAAGCCATCAATCTGCAAATCGATGAATCGGCGCTTACAGGAGAATCGCTAGCCGTGCAAAAGAACGCTACAGTCACTTTGGACAAAGATATCCCGCTTGGTGATCGGCGAAACACAGCCTTCTCCGGCTCAGTGGTCACCTATGGGCGTGGCAAGGGAATCGTGGTCAGCACAGGGATGCGCACCCAACTGGGTTTGATCGCGACCATGCTTCAATCGGTGAAAAAAGAGGACACTCCCCTTCAGAAACGGCTTGACCAGCTTGGTAAAGTCCTGGGCTGGGGAGCCTTGGGGGTGTGCGCTGCTGTTTTCCTGGTAGGCTGGTTGGAAGGCGGAAACCTCCTAACCATGTTCCTGACCGCTGTCAGCCTGGCAATAGCTGCCGTCCCCGAAGGGTTGCCGGCCGTGGTCACGATCACCCTGGCGCTGGGTATGCGAGAAATGATCCGCCGGCACGCTCTCATCCGCAGGTTATCTTCTGTGGAAACCCTCGGTTCTACAACAGTTATCTGTTCGGATAAAACCGGCACGCTTACCCAAAATGAAATGACCGTCACCCGGATGTGGATGGACGGAAAATTCATCGTGATTAGCGGAAGCGGATACCGCCCGGTGGGTGATTTTTTCTTAGATAAAAAGAAAATCATTCCTGCAGCATACCCGGCGGTGAAAACTGCACTTTGGGTGGGAGCCCTCAACAATGATGCCCTCTTGGAAGAAATCACAACCGGCGAAGAACCAACCTACCGAATTGTCGGTGATCCGACCGAAGCTGCGTTAATCGTTGCAGCGGTCAAAGCAGGATCGGTAGCAGGGAACTTCTCTAAAGCTTTTCCGCGGGTACAGGAAATCCCGTTTGACTCCGATCGAAAGCGCATGATCACCCTGCATGCCATCGAGCAACCAGAACTTATCCCCTTGGCACCGGTGAATTGCGATGAAAATGCCGGAATGCATGTCGTGACCATTAAGGGCGCTCCGGATGTCATCCTGCCTTTGTGTACCCAATGGCAGCATTTAGACAAAAATAAAATCCAAGCGATGGATGAGAAAACCCATAATGCTATCCTGGCTGCGAATGATGCCATGACCACAGAATCCCTACGAGTGCTCGGGGTAGGGTATCGCCTGATCCAGGGGGACATATCCAAGGTAGATGCCAAGGAACTCGAAAAAGAATTCATATTTGCAGGGTTGATCGGAATGATGGATCCCGCCCGTGAGGAAGTGAATATCGCCTTAGAAAAAGCCAAAGGCGCAGGCATTCGCACCATCATGATCACCGGGGATTATCCCAATACAGCTAAAGCTGTGGCTGAAAGCATAGGGTTGCTCCAAAAAGGGCACAAAGTCCTCACGGGAGCTCAAGTAAATCTGCTAGATGACAACCAATTGAAAGAAGAAGTGAAGCACACTGATGTGTTCGCCAGGGTATCTCCGGAACACAAAATCCGTATCGTAAATGCCCTTCGGGCGAGTGAACAAGTTGTGGCGATGACCGGTGATGGAGTGAACGACGCCCCCGCTATCAAGCAGGCTGATATTGGGGTGGCAATGGGCATCACGGGCTCCGACGTTGCAAAAGAAACCGCTGACATGGTGCTAACCGACGATAACTACGCCAGTATTGTCTCGGCTGTAGAGCAAGGACGGATCATTTACAGCAACATTCGCAAGTTCGTCTATTTTCTGGTTTCCTGCAACCTGGCGGAGATCCTCGTGATCTTCCTGCCCATTGTGATCGGTCGCTGGCTGTTCCCGATGGCAGCCGGCAGAGAAGTGCTCGCACCCCTGACAGCCATCCAGATCCTGTTGATGAACTTAATCACGGATGGCGCTCCAGCTTTGGCGCTTGGCACCGAAAAAGGAGATCCGGATATCATGAATCATCCCCCACGCCCCTCCAAGGAACCTATTATTAATAAACCGATGTGGATCAATATCATCATCCAGACAGTAACTTTTACACTTGTTACCCTTGTGGCGTTTAGGATTGGACTGAATTCTCCCCAAGTGCAGGTTGCGGAAACGATGGCATTTGTAACCCTTTCATTGGCGCAAGTGCTCCGTGCCGTTTCAAGCCGCTCAGAGCATTACCCGATATTGAAAGTAGGATTGTTTTCCAATAAATGGATGAACCTTGCTGTTGCGACTTCTGTTATCTTGATCTTCCTGGTTGTATACGTACCTTTCCTCAACCAACCCTTCGATACTATTCCGCTTACCATTATTCAATGGGCATGGGTATTACCACTGGCACTTGTGCCTAGTATTATCGGTGAAGTAAGCAAGTGGATTTTTTAGTGGAAGGGATAAAGCAAAGGTATTCACGTGCAAGAGAATTACTTCAGCTCATTCGGCAATCTGAAACTGCCATCTGGTTCGGGAGGAAAATCAACCGTATACAAAACAGCCTTGATATTCAAAGGTCCGTAGATGTGCGGAAATAATCTCGGATCCCCCTCTGGATGTTCATACTTGATGGGAGCCTGAACCCGGTCGGCTTCGATGCACAAGATGACCAAATCTTTTTTCCCTCTGAAGTATGCATTGGCTGTTCCCAGGATTTGTTCTTTTGTCGAACAGTGAATGAAGCCTTGCGTGTTCAGGCTATCCGTCATATATGCTTGAATGAGGCGAGCCTGCTGCCATTCCGATTTGGTTGTGATGTGATAGATATACCGGTTCGCCTGACCCATCGCTCAATCCTCCACATTGAAAAAAATTAACAAAATTTCTATCTTAATAAATCTTCTGAAACCTATCTAATTTCACAATTAAGTGTTATATAACACAGATAATTAAAGAGAAAGGTTAATACAACCCAATAGTTTCGAAATGAAAAGACACGGAAAACCTCCCCAACGTACGATAGCGTTTCTGTACAACGTTCGCCATCAGTACCCTGATCCAAACGATCCCAAAACCCAACTCGAAGCAGATTTTGACGACCTCTCGACGATTAAATCAATTATAGAGCATCTGGAAAACTGCGGTTGCAGCGTCATCCCGATTGAAGCGGATGAATATGCTTATGCCAAATTGAAGAAAAATCGCGAGAGGATCGACCTTGCGTTTAACTATTCGCTTGGGATGCACGGCCTGGATCGCTACGCGCAATTGCCTGCCATATTGGAAATGCTGCAGATCCCCTACACCGGCGCACGCCCCATGACGGAAGCCATCATCTTGAACAAGGCGCGCATGAAGGAAGTCATTTACGCCCACAACATCCCCACGTTACCCTTCCAGCACTTCGACACTCCCGATGAAAAGTTGAAACGATCCCTGCATTATCCCTTGATCGTGAAACCGGTCTCCCAGGGATCCTCGGCAGGGATCACCAACGATAGCGTAGTCTGGACGGAAGTGCGGCTGCGGGAGCAACTCGAACACATCATGGGATTGTTCAATAACAGCGCCTTGGTGGAACCCTTCATTACCGGGCGTGAATTCTCCATCCCGATGTTCGGCAACCCCCCCAAATTCCTGCCGTTCATCGAAGCGGACCACAGTACGTTACCGGAAGAGTATTATCCAATGGATTCATTGGAAGTGAAATGGATCCTGGAAGAAGAAGGTGATTCCGATCATTTGGTCTGCCCGGCGCAACCCAGCCAGAAACTCCAGCGACGGATGGAAAACATCTGCCGGCGCGCCTGGGATGCGCTGGAACTGCGTGACTTCTGCCGAATCGACGTGCGCTGTGACGATGAAGGGAAGCCCTACATCCTGGATGTCAACTCCCCGCCAGGGTTCATCCCTCCGGAAGTGTCCACCACGTCCTATTTCCCATTGGCGGCTCGTGAAGCGGGAATAAATTATGATGCCTTGTTAAAAAAGCTGTTTGACATCGCTGAGAAGCGCTATAAATAACCTGAGACACATTCAGAAAATAAAAACGCCGGATTTCTCCGGCGTTTTTTTATCTACTTTGTTTCCTTAAATTTAACATAAAGAACAATATTTCCGTCTGGAAGTTTGACATCCTTGACATCGAAATATTTCGGCATGGCGCGGATGAGCTGGGAAAGCTGGCGGTAGCCGTAAGTGCGCGAGTCAAAACCGGGGTCGAGGATGCGGATGTGATGTCCCAAAGTACCCAGAAACGCCCAACCGTCTTCCTGGGCTGCCAAATCAAAAGCTTCGTGCAACAAGGGC
>JBGQAS010000305.1:0-3193 GCA_041494435.1 Anaerolineaceae bacterium
GATGGCAGAAAAGATCAAGTCGAGGGCAAGAGTGATAATAGCTGTCACCAAAAGCTCGACAAACCCTCGACGGGCATATTCAGCGTAAGTAAAACCCTCGAAAGTAATATTCGACTGTGCTCCGAATAGATACCGAAATTGGACGATCACAAAAACTGCGAAAAGAATCACAATACTTGCCAATGGGATGATGGTTGGTATCCATCCCAGGAAAGGTTTTGTGGGAGTTCTTCCCGTTTCAGGATTCTCAGGTTTTTTGAGAAAACCAGCGTGCAGCCACAACCCAACAATAAGATCGGCAAGGATAACGATGTAGACAATCCGGAAAATCCATTCAGGGAGGTTCTGCAGGTTCAATGCTTGGATGATCTGATTGAGTTGGCTGGCAAATGCCAGGTCTGCAGAAGCAAGCAGCGCGATCAAGACAGTCAGGATGGGAATGGCTATCCCGATCCCCAACAGGATCGAACCGATCAATTTCCCGGTAGAACGCTGGACACTCTTTTTCTCATCTTCTGCTTGCTGCAAGCCTCGATTTGCTTTACTAGAAGCGATAAGTTCCAACCCCCGGCTGAACATTCCGCCGATCATTTGGAAGAATGCCACGATGTAATCCCGCACCCGGTAACCTATCCAATACGCTTTTTGGTAGGAAAAAGTGAGAAAGAACAAAAGTCCAAACATGGTACAGAAGGCCACGAATCTCGTGAATGGTTCCAGCCGTAGGACCATGATGACTGCCATTCCCAGCGCACCAACCATCAGCAACAGATTTTGCCAGGCAGGCCTCACGTGTTCAGAGAATAGAAGGAAACCTCCCGCAATGAGAACCAACCCAACCCAAATCAGAATGGAAATTCCCGGAGCTTTTTGCCAAAACAGGAAATCGAACGCCCAAGCAATAAACAACCCCCCCAACCAAAAGGGCCAACTTTTTCGGATCATTTTCTCTCCTTATCGCAAGAAAAGTGTCACAACAAAGATGAAAATGATTATGACCGAAAAGACGACAAAAACAACCCGCGATAGTCTTTTATTACGCTCTTCACGGGAAAGTCTTCGTCTTTTGGGAAGTGCAACTTTAGTCTTGCTTTTCATCTCGTTGTTGCTAGACATTCTAGCGGTAAGGAATCTGAATCACAATCCATTTTACCTTTATCTGCGAGGAAATGATAGGAAGTGAAAGGAATTGGAACATGAATGCACAAATTTCAAGAAATGAAGTATTTTCCTATTCCAATGGCCAAATACGTGAAGGGATTTTCGGGAAAAGGCTTTCCACGAGGGCAAGCTTCTCTTCCTTCAGGGTGCAATCTGAGAAGGCAGAGCGGAGCTCATGGATGTCCCGCCATCCAAACAGAATTTGCAGGAAGGTAAGTCCCGGAAAAGACACGTCCATTTTTTTCTCATCGGGATACTTGGATTCCGTGATGTTCGAGATTATTCCATCTTGCAAATTGAACTCGATCCCCTTGGAATAGAGGCATACATTTAAAGATCCTGTGTAACCATTGCAAGTGGAATGGGCCAGGTTATTTTCCAACGCTGGAGTGACCAGCTTCAAGAATTTCAACAAATCCGGTACGCGGATGTACCATGAATAGGGGCGTTTTCGCTTCGGGAGGTTGTTCGAGGCAACCTTTATGGCTGGGTGATCGCCAACAAGAGCGAAATTGAACCCGAGCATGGTTTTTCCACTTTCTGCAGAATACTTTCGCCCCATGTTCCAAATGTAGCGAATGACCGCGGGGGTAATGTTGGCAAAAGAAGCATCCTCGACAAGCTCATAATACATCAAGATGCTGTAATCATGGTCCAAATAGAAAGGATGCATAATCGCTCCCAACGAGCGACCTTGCCGATCCTGGATCACCATGATCTGCCTTCGGGAACAATTGTCGGATGACCTTCCAGAAATTTCGTATCTCCATGCATTCTCATCCCGGCAGCAGCGCAACAACATGGATTTGGTTGCTTTGTCATCCACTTGCATCAGGAAGGGAATATCGCGAACTGTGGCTGAACTAAAAAAGAATTTTTCTCCCTCTCCCTCTGGAAGTTTTGGTACTTGAGCTTCATATCCGATGTAACTTGCATCCAATTCGACTGCCATCTCATATCCAAAAAGCCGGTAGTAATAGGGAATACCAGTGATCCCTTGTAAAAGATCACCTCGTTGTTTGCTCCATTCATGAATGCATTCGAATTGCGCACGTACCAAGCCGCGGTTACGGAATTCAGGATCCGTGCCAACCGCTTCAGGGCGACCTACTGGGAAAGGAATCCCATGGTACGACCAGGTTTGTGGTATTAAATTCATGGAAGAAACGATCTTTCCGGATTTTTTTTCTTCAACAATTGTGAATTCATCACTGTGCATGGTGGGATGGTTGCCGGATAGCATATCTTGCGTCCATACACCAACACGATATCGGTCGGCATCGTCATCCCCGTGGATTCGGCCATTGAATTCAGCTATTTTTTCGCTGTCAGCTTTTGAGCTTCGGCGCAAGATCAATCCATTGCCAAGATCCTTGGGTGTATGAAGCATGAGTTCGTTCGATGATGTCATCTCTTATCCCTCTTAATAAAACCCCGGCGAAATCGCCGGGCTTATGATGATTCCCAACGGGACCAAGCCCCGGTTTATTCCTTATCTTTCCCACTGGTCTGTGAGGATTTGTTTTTTTCTTTCGTCGGTTTCTTTTCTTCCGTCTTTTTGGCAGTCTCTGGTTCTGCTTTGGGCTTCTCTTCGGTATTCGTCATCCCCGAAGAGGAACGATGATCGGTGGCATAAAATCCTGAGCCTTTAAAAACCACTCCCACAGGAGAATAAACTTTGTGTAAAGTTTTTTTCCCACATTCAGGGCATTTGACTAACGTATCGTCAGTGTATTTTTGTCGTTGATCGAATTGCACCCCGCAGTTCGAACATCGATAGGTATAAAGAGGCATCCAACACCTTGTTCAACTTTCTTATCAAGAATTGGATTTTACTCTTGTTCAGGAATTCAATCAAGGAAAAGGCAAAAATCTTACAATTCTCATTTACTTCCAGGATAAAGTGCTCCAGGAAATATATTCTTCCATGTGAGACTGCCAATATTCCTCAATGTGATAGCCGCCGTACACATAAAATTCATGGGGGATTTGGGACTCGGTTAGCGCAGCTTCAAACTCTCTTGCTTCTGGA
>JBGQAS010000460.1:0-2078 GCA_041494435.1 Anaerolineaceae bacterium
CGCAAGCAGGTTGAAGATATTTTGCGGGAGAGTGATCGGCGCCTGCAGAATGCGGAACGAGTTTCGCATTTGGGTAGCTGGGAAATGGATATTACCACCAGGAAATGCATATGGTCGGAAGAGTTCTTCCATATATGTGGTTTTGATCCAAACGCTGTAGAACCAAGCCTCGAGACCCTGTTGGAGCGTATCCATCCGGATGACCGCGACATTTTTTCACAAGCGCTACATCAAGCCATCGATGAGAAGGGAGCATTCAGCATCGAACAAAGACTGGTTCACCCGGATGGAAATGTCATCTGGGTCAACTCCATCGGCCAAGTGGTAAGCGATGGGGGCAATGCTCCTGCGAAACTCATTGGATCCTTCCTGGATATAACCACCCGAAAACAGGCTCAGGCCCTTGAGGACGCGGTCTACCAGATTGCCATAGCAACCGAAATGACCAAATCCTTGAATGATCTATTCCCGAGAATTCATGAAATCATTTCATCGGTAATGCCTGCAGAAAACTTCTTTATCGTCCTTTACGACGAACAACGCAACGTGCTGACATTTCCGTATTTCAAGGATGCCCTGGATGAGCCCTACCTGGGAGAAATTGAACCCGGGAAGGGGTTAACCGCTTATGTGCTCCGGACGGGCAAATCGTTGCTGTGCACACAGGCAGTCCACGATGAATTAGAGCGGCAGGGAGCAGTAGAGCTATTGGGCGTGCCATCAGCCATCTGGCTGGGCGTTCCCCTGATCATAGAAGGCAAGCCGATCGGTGCCATGGTTGTCCAGCATTACACGGATCCGGACGCATACGGCGAACGTGAACAACACATGCTGGAATATGTTTCCACACAGGTAGCCATCGCGATTACCCGGAAGCAGACGGAAGATAAACTGAAACTATTGAGTACTCATGACATACTTACGGGATTATTTACTCGTGGGTACTTTGAAGAAGAAATGGCACGACTTGAACACAGCCGGCAATTCCCAGTCAGCGTTATTATGGCGGATGTTGACCAGATGAAAGAGACGAACGACCGTGAAGGACACGCTGCGGGGGATACATTACTCAAAAGGTTCGCTCAAGTGTTAACGGCAGCCTTTCGTGCTGAAGATGTTGTGGCACGGATCGGAGGAGATGAGTTTTGCGTCCTTCTTCCCAATACCAACGAAAAGGCAGCTCAAACGGCGCTAAACCGGGTCCGACGTATTCTAAAGGAGCATAATTCCAAGTATTCCGGTGCTGCTTTGCAAGTATCTTTGGGCGTGAGCACAGCAGAAAAGTTTATCCCATTAACAGAGGTGCTCAAGCATGCGGACAGGAATATGTATACCGAAAAGAAAGCGCGCTATAACGAGTAGAAAATTGTCGCAGGAACCTGGGAATTCCTTATTGTACGCTGGCTAAATAGAAATTATTAGAATAAAAGTAAAAGGCGACCAGATCGGTCGCCTTTTTTTTACGAGAGATGCTTTACAAAAACACGTCTGCGTTTGTGCTGGCGGGCATCAAAATATTTCCACATCACCCGGATGTTGTTATTCAATTCCAGGTTCGGATTGGTTTCAACGTACTTGATCCCATTCTTCATGAATGTCCGGTAAATCTGTGCCATCACCATCGCGTTCACGCCTTTTCCAAGGTACACGTCCCGGATGCCGATCAGGTACAGGTCGGCGCGGTCGTTCTTCTTGAGTGCCCGCAGGATGGGAATGAACCCGAAGGGGAAAAGGTTGCCTTTGTTTTTCTGCAGCGCCTTTGAAAAAGAGGGGAAGGTGATGCCAAAAGCGATGACCTTTTCGTTCGCGTCCAAAACGATGGGGATATAGTCGACATCGGCAAAGCCAAAGTAGCTGTCGATGTACCCTTTTACCTGTGCGTCGCTGAGCGGAACGGTACCATACAGGTGACGGTAGGCTTCGTCGATCACGTTAAAGAGTTGTGGGGCGATCTTGAACAGCGCCTTTTTATTGCCTGTGAACATATGCAGGTTATTCCTCTTGGCGATCAGCTCAGCCGCTTTGAGGATCTTCTCTTCGGATTGGTTGGTGACGGTGATCTCAGATTCCACCCAGTC
>JBGQAS010000194.1:0-4755 GCA_041494435.1 Anaerolineaceae bacterium
AATATTGATTGACCAGCGGACTTTCGCTGGTCAATCTCATTAATCCAATATATGGATACAAGATCAAATCTTCGGCTATACGATATGTCAATTTTGACATCTTGATTTTTCCCAAAATCTTTCCATAATGAATATCAGTACTTTACTAACTGAGCACATAAAATTAGCGCAGAAGAGTAAGTAAATATTCGTTTTTTGTTTCCGAGCGGAACGGTACTTGTTCCGCGAAGTCCTGAGCTGAATGAAATTCTGCTCAGGATTCCAAAAGATCATGAGAGGGAATTGTTTTTTGTTTCAGATTTTTAAAACGAAAACAAATCCTAAATGTGCTTAATGAGTAGCTGATTAAATGGCTGACCAGCGCTTGTGCGCTGGTCGGCGGTGTTGAGCCAACAACTGGAGACCAATCCAGTTAGATCATAATAAAAGGCAGGTAAATACCAATAACATGAGAGAAAACCAGGATCATCTTCTTATTTGCTATTAGCGCTTCCTGAATTGCTGTTGACCGATAGTTTCCTGCGCATGAACGCGGGGATATCGATGTCCTTCAGGTCGAGCAAAGCGGGTTCCAGTCGTTCATCGTCATGAGTTTGAACCCGGCGGGTACCCGCGTGCCGATCTTGCTCCGAACTCAGCTTCAATTGCTCTGGGCGGGGAAAACGGGAAAGCCTCGGGTGCATGCCCTGGCTATCAAAGCCGGTGGCGATGACGGTGATGCGGATCTCTTCGCCCATGTTCGGGTCGATGACTGCACCGAAGATGAGGTTGACATCGGGATGGGCGGTTTCCTTGATGATGGCTGCCGCCTGGTTGACCTCGAACAGGGTCAAGCCCGGTCCGCCGGTAACGTTGAACAGGATGCCGCGGGCGCCGTCGATGGTGATATCGAGCAACTGGCTTGAAATAGCTTGTTCCGCAGCAGCCACAGCGCGGTTCTCGCCTGTAGCACGCCCAACAGCCATCAGGGCTGCTCCGCCCTCGGACATGATGGTCTTAACGTCTGCAAAATCGAGGTTGACGAGTCCTGGGACGGTGATGAGTTCGGAAATGCCCTGGATACCTTGGTGCAGCACGTCATCCGCGATGCGGAAGGCATCCTGCAATCCGGCACGCTTGTCCACGATCTGCAGCAAGCGGTCGTTGGGGATGCAGATGAGGGTATCGGTATGCTGCTTTAGGTTGTTGATGCCCGCTTCAGCTGCCGTTTGGCGGGGCTTGCCTTCGAAGGCGAAGGGTTTGGTCACCACGCCGATGGTGAGGGCACCTGCTTCCTTGGCAATTTGGGCAATGATGGGAGCTGCACCGGTGCCGGTGCCGCCGCCCATGCCTGCCGTGATGAATACCATGTGGCTGCCCTTGAGGACTTCGTACAGCTCTTCAGCTGATTCCTCGGCAGCTTTTTTGCCGGTTTCGGGGTTTCCACCCGCGCCAAGTCCCTGGGTAACCTTGTCACCAATGCGAACCCGGGTGCCCGCTTTCGACATCATCAGGGCTTGCGCATCGGTATTGACCGCGACGAATTCAATGCCCTGGATGCCTTCTGATACCATCCGGTTGACTGCATTGGTTCCGCCGCCTCCCACACCCACCACCTTGATCCGGGCAAGGGATTCTGCTTTTTGGTTCTGTTGCTTGTTGGTCTCCATTTTATTCTCCTCCATAAGTCTCGAGTTTTTGGTTCGTGAATTCCCAGTCATCTGTTTACTCCGGCAGCATTTTCTTGCCGAATTTCTTGACCGCTTCCCATACGTCGCCTACGTGCATATTCTTGGGAAGGTGAATACCTTTGAAATGACCTGAATCTTCCACGGGCATGCCTGCCTGCATGAGCAAAGCCCAGTAGAGCAGGCCTACACTGGTAGAGTACGCGGGCGAATTCAATTGATCCACCAGGCCCACCAGGTTTTCGGGTTTGGCAACGCGCACCGGTAATCCTGTTACCCGGCTGGCAACTTCGCGGATGCCCGGGAGCAGGCTGCTTCCACCGGTAAGCACCAAACCTGCGGGCAGCAAGCCATCGTAACCGGAGCGCTTGATCTCCTGCATGACCAGCTCGAAGATCTCTTCCACGCGTGCCTGGATGATCTCTGCCAAATCCCTGCGGCTGGCCTGGACGGGTTTTTCCCCACCGAAGCCCCGCACCGAAAAAGCGTCCTCGGGACCGATCCCTTCACTGTGGGCGTTCCCGTACAGTTTCTTGACCTCTTCTGCCTGGGGAAGGGGCATGCGCAACCCGTGGGCAATATCGCTGGTGATGTGGTTGCCCCCAACACCCAGGACCATCGTGTGCCATACGTCCCCGGCAATGTAGACAGCCATATCGGTTGTACCTCCGCCAATATCGATTACGGCGGTGCCCATTTCACGTTCGGTTTCGGTGAGGACGACTTCACCGGAAGCGAGAGGATTCAGGACAAATTGAGCTACTTCCACATTCGCAGCATGAACACATTCGCGCAGGTTCTCAACGGTGGCTTCGCCAGCGGTGATGATGTGAGCTTCCACTTCCAGGCGGTAGCCGTGCATCCCGATCGCCTGGCGAATGCCATCCTGACCGTCGATGATGAACCCGCGTTGGATGACGTGGATGACCTCGCGGTTGTGCGGGATGGCAACCGCCTGCGCTGCATCTAAGGCACGGTCGATGTGTTCGGGACCGATAATGCCACCATTGATGCCCACCACACCGCGGCTGTTGATGGATGCCACGTGCGAGCCAGCCAGGCTGACCCACGCCTCGGTGATCTCGAGCCCGGAAGACCGTTGGGCTTTTTCCACCGAGCGGATAATGGCCTGGGAAGCAGAAGGGATATCGATGATGTTGCCCTTGCGAATACCCTGCGAAGGCTCAATGCCAACACCGATGATGCGGATATTCCGCTCGCCTTCCACCCGTCCGACGAGGGTGCAGACCTTGGTGGTGCCAATATCTATTCCGACAATAATAGGTTCATCCATAACTTTCACTCCGTACGAAAGAAAGGTGCGTCTATGCGTTCCACGCTGATCATCACCACCTGGATACCCTGTTTTTCAAGAGCGGCGGCGATGGCTTGATACTCAAGGACCTTGATTGAAAGATCCGTAAAATCCATTCCCAGGAAAACTTTCCAACCGTGCTGATCGATCCATCCCAACCCATCCTGTGCTGAGTAGATCAAATTTGTCTGGTTGGGCATGCGCGAACTCAATTCCAAAATGGCATGAAGGATGTTGGGGTCCAGGTTCTCTTCCACGGTAGGTCTTTGAACCGTCGAATCCAGTGAAGACAAAGGAGGCAGATCTTCCGATTGAATGGAAAGAGGAGGAGTGGCATTCCCACGTTCCGGGAAAATCGTGCCGTTGGTATCGATCCAAAAGACGTGATCCTTGGTAGACCAGGAAATGAAGGGTGCCCGCTCCAAGGCTGAAATGGTAACAGTCGAAGGCAGGGAGAGGCGAACCTTAATATTGCTCAATTCAGGATAGGTTTGGGCTAGCTGGCGGGCAATGGCTGTGGTATCCACTGCCACCACCGGAGTCTGAGCGAGGTCGAGGGAAGATTCCACTTCAAGGGTTGTCAATCGCTTCAACCCGTTGATGGAAACCTTGCTGACCCGGAAATTTGCCGAAACAGAGGTGAAAAGGATGGTCAACAGGCAGATTGCCGCCAGGAAACCGGACAATAATTTCCATCCAGGTCGTATGGTGGGCATGGATGGCAGGCGGACTTCAGCGTTCTTTCCAGCCATCTTGTGATACACAACCTTTCGCGGCTGGGTGCGGTTCATCGTTTGATAAGCAACGCTTTGGTTGCGATAGCGGGTAAACACAGGAGTGGTTGCCCGGACAGCCGTCGTTTGCTGGCGAGCCATGGTCTGCTTTTGCTGCAGTTCGCGAGCTTTTAGCTGTCGGACGCGATCAGCCCTGGAAAGTGCTTGGTGTCGTTTGCCTAATTCCATGCTTACTCCTTGTATTTCCTTTCGATCCTGTCCCGTTCGGCTTTGCGCTCGATGCCCAACGCGATCAATTGATCCACAAGTTCGGGGTAGGGTATTCCACTGGCTTCCCATAACTTGGGATACATGCTGATCTTGGTGAACCCCGGGATGGTATTTAACTCATTCAAGAACACTTCCCCGGTATCCTTATCGAGTAAGAAGTCAATCCGTGCCATGCCAGCTCCATCGATAGCTTCGAAAGCCCGGACGGCATAATCCTGAACAAGACGCATGTTGTCTGCAGGGATCTTCGCAGGGATAATCAGTTCCGAAGAATCATCGATATATTTTGCGCGATAGGAATAAAAATCATCCGAAGGAATGACCTCACCTGCAACTGATGCTTTGGGAGCATAATTTCCCAGCACGCTCACTTCGATTTCACGCCCGTTGATCCCCTTTTCGATCAAAATACGGCGGTCAAACCGCGCTGCATCCATCAAACCTTCGAGAAGGTCAGAGCGATTCTTGCATTTGCTGATGCCTACGGAAGATCCCATGTTCACGGGTTTGACGAAGATGGGGTAATCACAGAGAGCTTCGCTATGATGGATGACCGAATCCATGTCATTTTCCAATTCGATGCGCGTGACAACGATGGAATCAACCACAGGGATCTGGTGTGTACGCATCACATCTTTGAACAAGGCTTTATCCATACCAACTGAAGAAGCCAGCACACCGGCACCCACATAAGCGATGTCCGCGAGTTCGAAATATCCCTGCAATGTGCCATCTTCTCCAAAGGTCCCGTGAAGGACAGGGAAGGCGA
>JBGQAS010000453.1:0-2118 GCA_041494435.1 Anaerolineaceae bacterium
GACCAACGCATTTGAGGATACACAAGCATTTCTACGAGATTTATCCGACAATAGTTGTGCCTGGTTTTCGAATAACCAAACGCCACAGGTATATCTTGCGGGAAGATATGCGCTTTTCTATGCGGGTGATCTTCAGCTGATTCCATTTCAGCTGGGAGCACAGATCGATGCTAAATCCACTGATGAATGGTCTGTCATTCCTTTCCCCGGGGAAGACGGTCATCCCTCCATTCTCGTTCATGGGGCTTCATACGCTGTCTTTTTATCCACTCCCGAAGAGCAGTTGGCGTCGTGGTTGTTCATCCGTTGGATGGAACAGACGGAGAATCAAATCGAACTTGTAAAAACCGAAGGGTCCTTGCCTCTCACTTATTCTGCAGTGCAAGCACTTTCGGATTATTCCAATGGCAGAACCCAATGGGAATCGGTGATCCAGTATTTGGATAATGCCACCTTACCACCCAACAATGGATATTGGTTGGATGTCCGACCAATTATTGAAGACTCTTTCATGATGCTGCTCTCACCGCAATACTTGACCGCAAATATTCCTAATATGGCCAAAGTCCTTGATGCGACAATTCAAGATGTATTGGCGCAAAAACCATGAAGGTAACGAGTGAGGTTATCCTAGCCTACACGGATGGCGCCTGCATCCCCAACCCGGGCAGGGGTGGATGGGCCGTCCTACTGGTCCAAAACCACAAAGAAATCGTTCTAAGTGGCAATGAACCCGAAACCACGAATAACCGCATGGAACTAACTGCCGCCATCCATGCTTTGGAATCTCAATCCAGACCTGCCCATTTCCAACTCCACACCGATTCCCAGTATTTACAAAAAGGCATCCAGGAATGGCTGCCTGTCTGGCAGGCCCATCATTGGAAGATGAAGGGCAGAATTATTGCGAACCGGGATTTGTGGGAAAGGCTTCTGAAGGCGACCAAGAAGCATTCAATTGAATGGACCTGGGTTCGCGGACATGCAGGAAATCGCTTCAATTCACGTGTGGATATCCTGGCTAAACAAGCCATTTTCAAAGCCAATCCATGTTAGTCTTCCATTAACAAAGATTGAAAACCCAAGGGGGGTGTGCTATTATTCTTGTGAATTAGGATAAAGAAAGTCAAAAAATCTTAGAAGATTATCGAAAGGAGTCATATGTTTGATCGGATAATACGTGCATTAAAAATGGATAAGACCATCTTTGCTGAAGTAGCAAAAGATCCAAAATTGATGAATGAAGCAACGCTCATCGTTGTCGTAGTCACAGTGGTGGGATCTCTGGGAAGCCTGTTCCTGACGATCGCCTTTTTTGGACTTGGGTTTTTGAGCTTCATCCTGGCAATCATTAACGGCATCGCTATAGGTTGGGTTTTGTGGTCATGGGTTTCTGCATGGATCGCTAAAAAGTGGCAAGTTGGCACTGCTACATTCCAGGAGATGCTGCGCGGCTTTGCTTATGCCACAACTCCCCGGATTGTCGGAATTCTGGCATTCATCCCCATCCTGGGTTGGTTGATTGCTTTCGCTGGCTCGGTCTATAGCCTGTACCTGGCTTTTCTTGCCATCAAGCAAATCCAGAATTTTGACAACCAAAAAGCCGCCATTAACGTTGCGGTTGGATGGTTGATATTCCTGATCGTTGGATTTATTATCAGCGGGATCATCGGAGCTGCAACTGCTGCCTTTGCGTTAAGGGCAGTTGGGCTTTAGTCATACAGTTTCAGCTATCAAAACAAAACAGGTTGGGAGGATTCCAACCTGTTTTGTTTTAATTTTTATCTACTTGAAGAGAAAAAAAGAAGAGGCGTCGACGGGATTTGCGGAGTACCCTAACTGGGTAAAACCGTGATTTTGTTTGGAGTGAAGGGAAAAAGAAGAGGCGTCGACGGGATTTGAACCCGTGATCAGGGTTTTGCAGACCCTTGCCTTCCCACTTGGCCACGACGCCATCTAAAAAATAGAAATCCTGCGCATCCTGAGCGACTTGCACGCTCATGGTGCTCAGGACGCCCAACTTTCTGAGCCAGAGCGGGCGATGGGACTCGAACCCACGACCTTCTCCTTGGCAAGGAGACATTCTACCAACTGAACCACGCCCGCAAGTGCTGAACC
>JBGQAS010000276.1:0-3610 GCA_041494435.1 Anaerolineaceae bacterium
CAAGGCTACTCCCACCACGGGGATCAGGCATGCCAGAGCACCAATTAGTGCCAGGAGAGCTGGGTATGGCGAACCGATCAGCCAGTACCCAAGTCCCAACAATAGCCCGGCTCCAAGACTCTGGATCAGCTGACCGCGGATATACGCGCCAATATCAGGCTCGATCGTGCGCCAAATGCCACGCACCCGTGTACGTTGGGTGGATGGAAGCAATGAGAGCCAGAGCCTTTCAAAATGAATTTGACTTATGCTCCAATAGATACTCAAGATAAGAATCAAGATTAGAGCGGTTATGAAACCGCCAATGCCTTGCAAGATTCCGAGTAAAGCTGGGAGCACGAGCTGCCCCTGGTTGCCAGTAATCGCTTCAAAGAGTGTACTTGGAGGTGGCAGCTGAGTAATCAGGGTCTGTTCGAAAGTGCTGCCCTTCAACCAAATCGGTAGATTCCACGTATTTTGTGCCGAAACATTTTGAGCCAATTGTTGAATCTCAACGATCGCGGCTTTACCGGTGAGATATAGAAAGAAACCAAAACTTCCCAATGCTACCAAGTATAGTAGAATCCAAGCCAACCGTGCCACAATTTTTCGACCTGCCAACCGGGTAACTAGTGGGCGCAACGCAGCGGCGAGGGCTAACGAAATCAACACATAAACGACCACAATGCGGAATTGCCACAACACCAACAAAACCAACAAAGTGGTCATAATTGCAATGCCGAACATGACCAGTTTCTTGGTCATGGCTTATCCGAAATAGGAATTTCTGCCAGTAAAGCATCGAGGTCCGTTGTTATCGATTCAATTTCATCCATCACCTGATCAATTTGCTTGACTTGTTGGGCTGAACCACGTTTCTGGAGTCGCGCTTGTCTTCCCAAATTTTGGGCAAGGTTTTGTGTTTCATAACGCAGCCGGCTGGCATAGTCACGTCCAGCCGATACCTGCTCTTCCCTCGCAGCTTGATTAAAGACAAAGTGATCCAGTAATAGCTGAATAATTGCCGCCATGGGAATTGCCATTAACGCTCCCGCAATGCCAAACAAAGAGGTAAAAGCAAAAATCGAAAGCAGGGCAACAAATGGATTTACTCCTACCGCTTTCCGCATGACGCGTGGGACTAGCAAGTAGTTTTCTGACTGATGAATGATGATCGTGGCTACAATTATCCAAATCACCTTGGAAGGTGCTATGGATAAAGCAATAATCCCCGCAGGAACGGCACCAAGCAGCGGCCCAATCATAGGTACAACCTCAAGTACACCTGCTATGAATGCCAGCACCAGAACATTGGGTAAGCCAATGATCAGATAAGCGACCAGCGACATAACACCGATGGCCACGCAAAGGACGCCTTGCCCGGCAACGTAGGAGCCAACCTTGGATTCCATCGCGAAAACCAAATCGCTAATACTCTCGCGCCGTTCCTTTGGGACTAGCCTTAATAAGGACTGAATTGTCCGCGGCCCGGCCAAGGTCCAGTAAAAAGCTAACAACAGAATTGCTGTGGTAATGAAAATGACCTGAGCCGCCGACCCTAAGTAACCCAATGCTTGCTCTGCAGAAAACAATATTTGCGGTCCCGTTTGTTGGATGGGAATCAGGCTTGGTAAAGTCGTGGGGAGGTACTGGCTTAAACCAAAAATCAATTGATTGGAATTGGTAACCAACCATTGACGTAAGCTTTGGTAATAACCTGGTATTGCGGCTGCAATCGTTGTAACTTGCTGGAAAATTAACGGGAATAACAACAGCACGAAACCAATGACCAGGAGAATCATCAGGATGAAAACAAGAATAGCTCCCAAGGTCTGAGATAACCCCCGCTTATGCAACCAGGTTACGATTGGTCTGATCACCGTACCTAATACGATGGCGACAAACAACATGAATACGACCTGGTTGAATCTGTAAAGAAACCAGAAACCTAAAGCGACAATAACCAGGATGAGGGTTGCCCACACAACTCTTCGGAATGTCCAGTTATATAATTGTGCAGGCAGGTGGTATGACATAATTACCCTATTCTTAAATATCGCTCATGGGATAAACCAAACAATAAAACGTAACCGGTTTTCGTTCGAATAAATCTGTTCATATTTACATGACCACCATTTAGAAAGTTTCAACCCCGATTGATTGACACAGTAATAATAACGCTGCTGGACCGGCAACGTTATTAGAATTCTGAACAAAAGTGCCATTATTTAGTATGCGATAAATCGAGACATCCCTTACTTCGCGGTGGAACGGGAAATACCCTTCACCATTGCCGCAGTTTTTTCGGGTTGGTTAACTCGCGTCGCCACATCCGCCTGGGCAATAATTCCCAAGATCCTGTCATTATTGTCCACAATAAGAATACGGCGCAATTGGTGCTCGGTCATCGCATCCAACGCTTTTTGCACATCATCATCTGCGCGGCAGGTCACTACCTTGTGCGTCATCACCGCTTCCACCATTGTCGATTTGGGATCGCGACCATCAGCGACAACCTTCATGGCCAGGTCGCGATCCGTCACGATACCGATCAGCTTGCGAGTCTGTGCATTTTCAATCACGGGTATCGACCCGATATTCTCTATTTTCATCTGTTGTGCCACGGTAGCCACCTTATCGTCTGGCAGGCAGCAAACGGGGTTCTTCGTCATTACTTCTTCACATTTCTTCATGAAATTCTCCTTACTTCGTGATGCTTTTTTGAAACAGATAAAGAGGGGAAGCATATCTAGAGCCACCCCTCCCCTTTTCGTCAAAGTGCCCCGTTTTATATTACGTGAAGCAGGGATAAAATGATCAGGATGATGGCAATAACGATCAAAACATGAACCCAGTTGCCAACGTGCGGGAAACTCGGGCTGATTCTTCCACCGAAGAAGCCGAGCAACCAAAGTACGAGCAGGACGATGATAATTATCCACAAAAGCGACATGATATTTCTCCTTTTGAATGATCTGTTAGATACCACACGGTCGTCTGACCGAGCAGCACAAGACTTAACGGCCTATAAACAGGAAGACTCCCGCTGCAATTGCCAAAAGTCCCAAAATGATTCCCAGTACACCGCCACCCAATAACGATATCAGGCCCCAGACAACCAGGAGGATTTCCAGCAAGAGCATGCCAATATTCTTTGTATATCTATTCATGGAAGGTATCCTTTCTTTGTTTTTTGGATTGATTTATCATACATCGAAATTTTGAAGATTAGTCAATTCTTTCCGACGGAGTTCTGAGAAAATATGATGAAACAGAGTGTTCATCTCCATCTTCTTTGCTGCATATATGAATGCCTGCTTTCAATCGGTCTTCCTGAGTGAAACTAAAAAAACCTATTACTCGCCTGACTATGCCTGGCTTGGGTTGGGATATGGTCTCTAAAGCATCTGAGTAATTTGCGATCCATAGGTTTTTTTCAAACATAATATTCATTTTTCCTCAATTTCAGTTGGTGAGTCCTTGACGTTTTTTACAACTTCCCGCCGTATATCTGATCCTATATTAATATCGTATTCGAAATGAGCTATCTACGTCCCTAATACAACCTAAAAAATATCTAAAAATCTATGGAAATCAGAAATTTGGCGCTTATTAATTGCCCTTTGACACC
>JBGQAS010000326.1:0-3007 GCA_041494435.1 Anaerolineaceae bacterium
GGACACAGGATATGGCATTGAAGAGAACTATGCCTACCTGGAAGGAAGAGGGGTGCAAGGATACCTCATGTACAACACTTTTGATCAGGAGCAGAAACGCAGTTGACGCAAGAAACGGTTTCGGGTGGAGAACTGGCCCTTTGCTCCTGATACAGATGAGTACACCTGCCCTAATCTGAAGACATTCACCTACCAGCGATCCTATTCCAGGCGCACCGACAATGGCTTTAGAGACCACGGTTCGACAGTATGCCTGTTCCGATTGTGAAGACTGTCCCTGAAAAGGGGAGTGCGCCCGGTCTCCAGGGAATCGCTGGATCACCGTGAACACCCAACTCATCCACTAGCGACAATTTGCTTCTGAAAGATTATCTTCTCCCTTGGGAAGACAACTACTCTCCTGACGATATACTGATGTGGAAACCGTCTTGAGTCGATTGAATCATAATTGGGGCTTCCGAAGGTTTCACCTCAGGGGACTTAAGAAGGTCCATGTGGAATGGGGATTACTGAGTATGGTACACAATATCGCAAAAATGGCGGCTTTTTGACCGCTATTTTTTATCTCTCTTTCTTTTCTGTGTCTAAATCGGTTTATTCCCGGCTCTAACACGGCTCTAACCTTAGTTATGGGATAACCCCTTTGTTCATTGCAACTCTTTTGCAATGCAACTATCTTTTGCAACTCTAATGTAATGCAACTATCTTTTTTGCAAAGGGGCTGAGATTGTTCCTGAGTATCATCAAGGTCAGAAGCAATCATTCATCATCAAAGGAAGTGAAAAATGAAAACAACCCATCTCAAAGCATATAAAGGTCAAATCATGATCCTCATGGCATTTGTCTTGGTAGCCCTGCTCGGCTTCGCTGCCCTGGCAATCGATGGCGGGATGATCTACTCGGATCACCGGGCTGCCCAAAGTGTGGCCGATGCCGCTGCCCTGGCAGGTGCTGCCATGGCTGGTCAGAATATGGAAAACCTGAGTGTCGGCGTCGACAATTTTTCCTGTTCCAATTCGAATGTAATCAACGCAGAAAATCAAGGCATCTTCGCTTCCATCAATCGTGCGGCAACCAACAACGTGACTATTGACGGCGACATCTCCGACAAGAACGGTGTTCATGTCACTTGCACTGTGAACGATTTGGGATCCTACAAAGATTCCTATTTGGATTTCAAAGTCATGGTTTCGCTCACCACTCAGACCAGCTTCGCCCAACTTTTCTATAGTGGGCCTGTTGACGAAACGGCCGAATCGGTGGTGCGTATTCACCCACGCACCAGCCTGGGCTTCGGTTATGCAGTCGCTACCATGGGCAAAGATTGCAGCACCGGTGGATTTCACGGAAACGGTAACACCACCATTCATTCAACTCATGGCGGTGTGTTTTCCAATTCCTGTTTTTCCTTTACCAATGGAAGTACCCATGTATATGTCAATGATCCGGGCGGTTTAGGTTGCCGTTACGTTTCCGGTTCCGTAAACCCCGCCTGGTGCGACGTGCCCATTGTTAAATCAAGTGTGCAATTGAAACCATATGTAGTCCCGGAACCAGAGTGTTCACTATTGCCGACTTATGGAGCCGTGAGTGGGGATGCTACCTTGAATCCTGGTAATTATCCGGGTATTAATTCCAAAGGAACAATAACCATGAATCCTGGTCTGTATTGCTTCACTGGTGATGTGTCATTCGGTTCACAGGCGACCGTTGTCGGCAATGGTGTGACACTGTATTTCAAGAACAATGCTGGTCTCTCAACTGCTGCAGGTGCGAACATTACCCTCACAGCACCAACTGGCGAATCATCGCCTGCTATTCGTGGAATGCTTATATTTGGAGCCTTTGGCAACTCAGGTACTATTGAATTCGGCGGTCATGCAGCCAGTACCTACCGGGGAACAATCTATATGCCGGACGGCACCATTCTAGCTCATGGTACCCCTCAAATGAATGCCATTGAATCCCAATTAGTCGCTAAAATGGTAAACCTGGATGGGACGTCGGATTTGTTTATCGACTTCAATGGCGACTTGAACTACCAGATACCCGCCGTATTGGATCAGCTTCAATAATCCGTAAAAAGCTTAATGACCAAGGGCTGCCTGATCGCAGCCCTTTTGTTTTCATCGTTCATAGAATATTTGTTCATATTTTATCAATCTATGCTAAAATACAAGCATGACCGATCTGTTTGACCATGCCATGGAAGAGCGCATGCAGACCGAAGCTCCCCTGGCTGCCCGGCTGCGCCCGAGAACCTTCGAGGAATTCGTAGGGCAGGAAGGGATCATCGGGGAAGGCAGGCTTTTAAGGCGAGCCATCCAGGCAGACAGGTTGTTCTCCTCGATCATTTTTACGGGTCCACCCGGCACCGGCAAAACCACCCTGGCACGATTGATCGCGAATTACACCAAGGCGGAATTTGTCAGCATTTCTGCCGTACTCGCTGGCGTGGCCGACCTACGCCAGATCATCACCAAAGCCCAGGAACGCCGGAGGATGTATCAAAAGCGGACCATCCTGTTCGTGGACGAAGTCCATCGCTGGAATAAAGCCCAGCAGGACGCTCTCTTGCCCCAGGTGGAAAATGGCATCGTCACCCTGATCGGCGCGACCACCGAGAACCCTTATTTCGATGTCATCCCTGCCCTGGTTTCACGTTCACGCATCTTTCAACTTAAACCGTTGACCGAGAAGGACCTGGAAACGCTTTTTGATCGCGCTCTGACGGACAAAGCAGTCGGGTATGGCAACCAGAAAATCGTAGTGGAGATGGATGCCCGCCAGCATTTGATCCATCTTGCCAACGGAGATGCACGTAACCTGTTGAACGCGATCGAACTGGCGGTGGAAAGTACCAGCCCGAATGAAAAAGGGGTGATCCATATCGACCTGGATGTTGCCCAGGAATCCATCCAGAAAAGAGCTTTACTTTACGATCGGAATGGGGATGCTCATTACGACACCATATCCGCGTTCATTAAATCCGTGCGTGGTTCCGACC
>JBGQAS010000106.1:0-6622 GCA_041494435.1 Anaerolineaceae bacterium
CATCTTCTATGTTAAAGTGCTAGACAAACTAATCTCACTACCCAATTCAATATATCATGTTCGATAAACTCAGTCAAATTTCCAGGTTGCATCTTAAAATTACTTGCATACAGCCATTTTCGGCGTTATACTTTAATCAATGGGCTCAGAAAATAGGTTCTGGATAAGCCCCAAATCCATATCCCCAAAATTCTCTTCAGGAGGAGAAAAAATGTATAAGAAAGTATCAATTGTTATAGTACTTGTCATGATGCTGGCAGCTTGTAAAGCAGTTGCAAACACTGCCCCAAAATACCTAGTTTGCCAGGTATCAGATACCGGTGGTATTGATGATAAATCCTTCAACGCAACCGCTTGGAAGGGTGTCACGGATGCCATGGCTCAATTCGGTGTTGACGGTAAATTCCTTGAATCAAAGGATGCATCTGATTACGCAAAGAACCTCCAGGCTTTCTTGGACGAGAAATGCGATCTGATCATCACCGTCGGTTTTGCGTTAGCTGATGACACCAAAGCTTCTGCCATCGCCAACCCAGATCAGAAATACTCCATTGTTGACTACAACTATGGGACAGACGCAGCATCCATCCCCAATGTATTGGCTCAATCCTATCAAACGGACCAAGCTGCTTTCTTGGTTGGTTACGTCTCCGCTGGCGTTAGCAAGACCGGTGTTGTTGGTACTTTCGGTGGCGCTAACTACTCTACAGTTTCCATCTTTATGGATGGTTTCGCTCGTGGTGTTGCTTATTACAATGAAAAACACTCGACCACTGTGAAAGTCCTTGGGTGGGATACCGCAACTCAGACCGGTACATTCACCGATGATTTTGTTGACCTGTCAAAGGCCAAAACGATTGCCGAACAAATGATTGCAAACAATGCCGATATCATTATGCCGGTTGGTGGCTCCATCGGTCTTGGCGCTGCACAAGCAATCACCGAAGCAACAACCCCAGCGAAACCTATTTACCTCATCGGTGTAGATTCCGACTGGTACAACTTTGCTTCCGACTACAAGGCGATCATCCTAACCTCTGTGAAGAAGAATATGGATACCGTCACTACCTCAATTATCAAATCTGCCATGGATGGCACTTTCAAGGGCGGCCTGTATGTCGGTACCCTTGCCAATAATGGCGTTGAAATGGCACCATTCCATGATCTCGAGAGTGTTGTTCCAGCCTCCCTCAAGACCGAACTCGACCAGGTCAAGGCAGACATCCTATCTGGTGCGATCACCCTGAATCCCGCTTTCAAGCTACAATAGTCTCCCTTAACTATGAAGAGGCTGGAGTAAAAACTCCAGCCTCTTTCTTTTATCTAATCTTTTTAATTGTCTGATGACTAAATTATTCGGCACGTGATAGAATTAGCAAAATAATTCCATCATTAAAAACGGAGTAATTCTATGGTTCCCATCCTTCAACTTAAAGGAATCACAAAGAAATTTCCGGGTGTGTTAGCCAATGATCATATTGATTTGTCTTTGAACAGGGGAGAGATACTCGCGCTTCTCGGTGAAAACGGCGCAGGAAAAACAACCTTGATGAATATCCTGTATGGTCTATATCAGCCTGATGAAGGTGAGATCCTGGTTAACGAAAAAAAAATATCCATTACTTCACCGACCGATGCGATCAATGCCGGTATTGGCATGGTCCATCAACATTTTATGCTTATTCCAGTTTTCACGGTCACAGAGAATGTCATGCTTGGCTCGGAACCTGTAAAAGCCGGCGATTTTCTTGATCGTGCCAAAACTGCTAAGAAAATCCATGAAATTTCACTGCAGTATAAGCTCGAAGTAAATCCGGATGATTACGTCAAAGACATGCCGGTGGGTGTACAGCAGAGGGTTGAGATCATCAAGCTACTTTATCGCAATGCAGAGATCCTGATCTTTGATGAACCCACAGCTGTCCTTACTCCACAGGAAGCAGATGAACTCTTCGCAATCATGCGAGGCTTGACCAAGCAGGGCAAATCGATCATTTTTATCACGCACAAATTGCGCGAGGTTTTGGAAATTTCCGATCGTATCATGGTCATTCGCCGCGGTGCAGTGGTTGGGGAAGCAGATCCAAAAACTGCTGACCGCAAAGAATTGGCTGAAATGATGGTTGGACGAGCGGTCAATCTGGTCGTTGAAAAAGCAATCAAGAAACCGGGGAAGGTCGTCCTTTCAGTGAATGATCTGGTGGTTGCGGATACCTTCCACCAGGTTGTTGTCGATCATGTATCGTTTGATGTACATGCCGGCCAGGTATTGGGGATTGCCGGAGTGCAGGGGAATGGACAGACAGAGTTGGTCGAGGTGCTGACTGGTATACGAAAGTTGCGTTCTGGGAAAGTTTTTTTTGAAGGAAAGGATATTTCCAATTCATCTCCCAGACAAATCACGGAAATTGGTTCAGCTCATGTTCCAGAAGACCGCCAAGCCGATGGCCTGGTTCTTCCATTCCCGGTTGCCGAGAACCTAGTCTTATGCACATATTATCGGGATCCATTCTCAAAAGGTGTAAACCTTCAATTCGATAAGATTCTTGACAATTCAGAAAAACTGATCAAAGATTTTGACATCCGTACTCCCAGCTCGTTGACACCAGTCGGTTCGCTGTCAGGCGGAAATCAACAAAAAGTGATCATTGCTCGTGAGCTTTCACGACCTATCAAGCTCCTTGTTGCCTCTCAACCGACGCGTGGGTTGGATGTGGGCTCCATCGAATATATTCATAAGCGCATCATTCAAAAGCGTGATGAAGGTTGTGCAGTTCTACTTGTTTCTCCGGAATTGGACGAGATCATTGAGCTATCCGATCGTATTGCCGTGATGTTCCGTGGAAAGATCATAGCTATCGTTACTGCCGATGAAGTCACAAAGCAAATGCTTGGACTCTTAATGGCGGGCATCGTACCTGAAAAAATGGAAAAAGTGACCAAAACAGCTGAAGTTGTGGAAACCACTTTCTAGTGAGGTACTCCATTGAAAAAGAATAGTAAAGAAAAGCAAGATTTAGGCAAAACGATTCTTCGAGAACTCACCGGAGAAGGTTCACCAGAAAAGAAGCAGAAACGCAGTTTCTGGAAGGCAATCCAAATTCCAGCTATTGCTATTCTGACCGGTTTGATTTTCGGGGCAATCATGATCGCGGCAACGAGTACGACTGTTTATGCAGCCTTTGCAGAAGGCTTTTGGAAAGGTCTGGGCCAGGCATTTAAAGAAATTGGAACGGCATATTGGGCAATGTTTAGGGGCTCTATCGGGGATCCGGCTGCATTTGCTGCAGCGATCAAAACCGGAGACGCCAAATCTATCGGTACCGCTTTCAAACCCATCTTGGCTAGTCTTGTTCAAACAACCCCATATATTTTTGCGGGTCTGGCTTGCGCACTGGGTTTCCGAGCTGGGTTATTCAATATTGGCGTGGAAGGGCAATTATTTATGGGCGCGGCAGCAGCTACGTATGTTGGCTATGCCGTCACTGGGTTGCCTGCTTATATTCATATGCCGCTGGCTTTCCTGGCAGGGACACTGGCAGGTGCTCTTTGGGGAATGATTCCAGGCTTATTAAAAGTGACCACTGGAGGAAATGAAGTCATCAACTGCATTATGATGAACTATATCACTTACAGGCTTATTTCATGGTTGCTAGCCGGCCCAATAAGCCGTAACCCAGCAACCAAAATACCCATCAGCCCCATGATCCAGAATTCAGCCTATATCCCACAAATCTTTAAAGGTATTAATTTTCATGTGGGATTTTTTATTGCCCTGGTAGTAGCTTTCCTGGTTTGGTGGGTATTGTTCAAAACAACCTGGGGTTTCAATTTACGCACAGTTGGGAACAATCCCCGTGCAGCCAAATATGCGGGAATGAGCATCGCAAAAACCACGATCCTGGGTATGTTCGCCTCTGGTGCTCTGGCCGGTATGGCAGGTGCAAATGAGGTCCTAGCAGTTAATCACAGCCTGACAACTGGATTATCTTCCGGCTACGGTTTTGATAGTATTGCACTGGCACTTTTAGGGAACAATCACCCGGTAGGCGTCATTTTCTCCGCTCTGCTATTTGGTATCTTAAGAAATGGCGCGACCAAGATGATGTTGGTCTCTGAAATTCCCATTGATATCGTAACGATCATCCAGGCGTTGGTTATTATGTTTGTTGCAGCTCCTGCGATCATTCGCACGATATATCGTTTACGCAAACCCAAAGAAGAAGAAGCCGCTGCCGGAATCACCTTGAGCAGTTGGGGAGGAGGTAAATAATGGCTACGACCACTACTACAACCACATTTCAACGTATAAAGATAAGCGATATTTCAAAAATCAGAAGTATTTTGACGGGTGTCATCGAGATCATAGTGGGAGCGTTTATTTACCTGGTATTTGCAGCAAAGGAAGCGGCTACTACGCTTACAGTATTTGGAATGACCCGGGCAGGAGCTACTGCTGGCAACCTGCCAGATTGGATCTTGCCATCGAGATTAACTCTTACTTTACTTGCTGGTTTATGTGTGCTTATTGGAATTTTTCAACTGGTCAAAGGATTTGGCAAGGCGACGAATAGCGTTATGGGTCTTGTTTTCCTTTTCTTCATCTTTAGCTTTTTAACCTGGCAAGCTGCTGGGCAGTCAATGAACCTGGTAGGAATGTTGGCAACTGCGGTTTTGCTTGCAATACCGATCGTTTTGGCTGCCTTTACTGGCATTTTGTGTGAAAGTGCGGGCGTAGTAAATATTGCCATTGAAGGAATGATGTTGATGGCTGCCCTGGTTTCTTCAATGGTTGGCAGCGTTACTAAAAATGGCTGGATCGGTCTTTTATGCGGCATTGCTTCAGCAATACTGCTTGCTGCAATACATGCTGTGCTTTCGATAAAATACAAGATCAACCAGATCATTTCAGGAACCGTGATCAATATTTTTGCAGCGGGTATGACTGGTTTCATTACGAAAAAGTTTCTTGAGGGTTATCAAGATCTTCTAAATAGTCCGCCGGTTTTTCCGCGGATCGAATTTCCCCTTTTGTCAAAAATTCCATTGATCGGCCCTGTCTTCTTCAATGCGAATATATTTGTTTACATAATGTATCTTCTTTTGATCATTATCCAAGTGGCTTTGTTTACAACCCGTTGGGGCTTGCGCATGCGCAGTGTGGGTGAACATCCCAAGGCAGCCGATACATTAGGCATCAATGTGATTAAAACCCGCTACATGGCAGTATTGTTGGGTGGCATTCTTGCGGGTATTGCCGGTGCTTTCTTCACGCTTGGCTCAGTTGGCCGATTTAATGAAGATATGACGGCCGGTAAAGGTTTTATTGGTCTGGCTGCCATGATCTTTGGCAACTACTCTCCTATTGGCGCGCTCGGCGCTGGAATCCTGTTTGGTTTTGCAGATTCTGTGGCGACAAACTTGTCTTTAATGGGCAGCACGATTCCATCGTCGTTAATTTCTACAGCTCCTTACATTATTACGATGGTCGTTCTGGCTGGGTTTGTAGGTAAGGGTCACGTACCTGCTGCAGATGGCACGCCTTACGAGAAGGAATCTCCCTAAAGTTAAATGTTCACAATCTCGGGCTGGTTATCACCAGCCCTTTTTTTATTTGGTGCTATCCTTGTCTTTTCAGGAGAGGTCTACAAATACTCTTCCATGCCGAGTCTGAATTCATTATGACTCTACATAATCTTCGGAAAAAATCAATGAAAGAGACAAGTGATTATTGATAATCACTGAGAGTATTGAAACATAGTAAAATATCCCAGTAGGAGGGTTTTGAACAAAAAGGAAATTATGATCTCAAAATACAGATCATTTTTACAATTTGCAATCCCAATAATCATTGCCCTGGCAATTAGCGTGATCGTATCCAAGGAGGTGCCTCTTACTTTACAATCCCATCCGGGTGATGTCGCGATTTTCTCCTCCTTTTCACAAGGACTTGATCAATATAAGGAGATTAGGCAGGAGTGGAGACCGAGGATTTTGTCTAATTATTTGGCAGGCAGATTGTTTCATTTTGTCGAGGTGCAGTACAACATCCAGGACCAAGCTTCGGTAATGAATTATGTTTTTGCTTATTGGACGTTCGCATGGCTTCTTCCAATATTCCTAATATTCATCTTACTCTTCCAGGCGAAATCTCTACTCTACTTATTTGGAATATTTGCCGGAATTTCCTTTGCTTACGTGCCTTCCATAGGGATAACACGGATCTACCCCTGGGATATGCCTTCGCTTTTTATTTTTGCATGCTTTGTCGCCATCCTCAAGACTAAACGGGAATCCTGGCTTGTATTTTTTATCCCAGTTGCCATTCTGTTCAAAGAAACCGCTTTGCTAATGATCGCAGCTTACTTTTTTTGGGAAGAAGTCCCCCTCCGTCGTAGACTTATATATGTCGGCATTACTTTGCTGGCTTCCATTGCAATCAAGGCAGGTGTCGACTTGATTACTGCAAATCCTTCGCTCATATTCACAATGACCCACAGCACAAAGAGCGGAACAAGTCGAATTATTGATAATATTCGACAGTTGCTGGTTTTGAGGATAGACAGCCCAATTTTTATCGACGCTGGACTTTTGGTTGCTTTGCTTCTACTCCCGATTGGGA
>JBGQAS010000397.1:0-2487 GCA_041494435.1 Anaerolineaceae bacterium
CCTGGTCTATGTTTATTCCATTTTGCTATTTCTCTTTTTCGGTTCACCAATCGTGAGCCTCTTCTTGCGATCAATCCTTTCTCAGAGAAATGTACAGGGATCAACCATATCCCCTTTTACATTGGCTTACTACCAGGAATTGTTCATCAACCGCCAGAATTCCATTTTTTATGTGCCGCCTATAAGTGCCATTTTGAATTCCCTGCTTTTTGCTTTGGCAACGACAGTGATTGCCATCCTGATGGGACTATTTTCGACTTATGCTTTAAATCGCAGGAATAAAGTCACCCGTTTCCTTGACCCCATCCTGATGTTGCCTTTGGGGGTATCTGCGGTTACATTGGGCTTGGGATTTGTGGTGTCGTTTGGGCAACTGCCGCAAGCACTATCGATCTTCCCGTTCCTGATCCCGATCGTTCATAGCTTGGTTGCTTTCCCATTCGTGGTGCGCATCCTTCAACCAGCATTATCGTCCATCCCTGTCTCGTTACACTCAGCAGCTGCTTCCTTGGGAGCTTCGCCAAGGACAATTTTCTGGCAAGTTGATTTGCCCCTCCTGCGAAGACCCTTGATCATTGCGGCACTCTTTGCCTTCGCCATTTCACTGGGTGAATTTGGAGCCACGATATTCCTGGCCCGCCCGGAATATCCCACCATACCGGTGGCGATTTATCGCTTCCTGTCGCAACCCGGAGTTTTGAATTATGGCGAGGCGATGGCAATGGCAACCATTTTGATGATCCTGTGTGCAGTCTGCATCCTGGGGATGGAACTGCTTGGTTCTAAACGTTCCGAAACGACTGCATGCTAAAGCATTATAAAATGCTATAATGAAAAATAGCCTGGCAGGTTCAAGTAAGGGCAAAAAGCAACCAGAGAACTGGTGGACGGTGTGAACCAGCTGCACAATCCCCGAAATCCAACCTGCAGTCAGAAATGACAAGGCGCTCTTGAAAATCGGAACAAGGTAGAAAAGAGACGGCGGTAACCGATAACTTCCACTCAAGGCTGAATCATTCAGCGAAAGCAGGTGGCACCACGAATATGCCTCCCTCGTCCTGCAACGATGGGAGGTATTTCTTAAGCAGAGGTGAAACATGTTGGACATCAACCTGATCCGTGAAAATCCTGATTTGGTGAAAGAAGCACTGAAGAAGCGCCAGGACGATCCAAGCCTGGTGGACCGTTTCCTGGAAAAAGACACTGAGCGGCGTGCTCTCGTTACCAAAGTAGAGACGATGAAGGCTGAGCGGAATGCGGTTTCCAAGGAAATCAGCAAGACCAAATCGGAAGATGATCGGAAAATCAAGATCGAGTCCATGCGCAAACTGGGTGACGAAATTGGCGTGATGGATTCCCAGGTGAAGACCGTGGACGATGACCTGCAGAAAATGGCTGCCTCCTTCCCCAACATCCCCGATGACCGGGTGCCGGTTGGAGTTGGCGAACAAGACAACAAGGTGGTCAAGACTTTCGGGCAGATCCCCAAATTTGATTTCACGCCCTTACCCCATTGGGACTTGGGTCCGAAGTTGGGACTGATCGATTTTGACCGGGGCATCAAACTGACCGGGTCGCGTTTCTACGTATTGAATGGGGCTGGTGCAAGATTGCAACGAGCCCTGATCGCTTGGATGCTGGATCTGCACATTCGGCAGGGATATACCGAGAAATACACTCCCTTTATGGTGCGCAGTGAAATCCTGTTCGCTGCCGGTCAACTGCCGAAATTTGCAGATAACCTGTACCACGACGTTGAAGAAGATTTCTGGTGGGTGCCTACTGCAGAGGTTCCTTTAACTGGTTTGCACTTGGGGGAAGTAATCAATGAAAAGGATCTTCCCCTCCGCTACACCGCCTATACACCTTGCTTCCGACGGGAAAAAATGAGCGCAGGCAGAGACGTGCGCGGGATCAAGCGCGGGCACCAGTTCGATAAAGTGGAAATGTACATTTATTGCAAACCGGAAGAATCGGAAAACGAGCACCAGAAAATGCTGGAAGATGCCCGCCAAACCTGTGAGCAACTGGGACTGACCCACCGAATCGTGCAGCAATGCACCGGTGACTTGAGCTTCGCTTCGCGCATGACCTATGACCTGGAAGTTTGGGCACCCGGTTGTGGGGAATGGTTGGAAGTTTCATCGGTATCAAACGTGGGTGATTTTCAGTCCCGCAGGGCAAACATCAAGAGCAAACCCGCCGATGGTGGAAAAGCGAATTTCTTGCACACCCTGAACGGCTCGGGACTGGGATTGCCGCGGACTCTGATTGCGGTGATGGAAACCTACCAACAAAAAGATGGCTCGATCAAAGTGCCGGAAGTTCTTCTACCTTGGATGGGTGGAATCACGACCATCAAGTAAAAAAAACCAGGAGCTGAAAATCAGCTCCTGGTTTTTTCTGCAGATTGAGCTTTCCTGGCCATGAAAGCCATGTAAACAGCCACTGAACCCGCTACGGCAGCATTCAATGATTCGACTTTAC
>JBGQAS010000467.1:0-2041 GCA_041494435.1 Anaerolineaceae bacterium
ACTTTCACATGCTTGCCTTCGACAACAATGTCATTGTCGATGACTTCCACATTCTTCTTCCAGATACCGTACGTGGAATCGTACTTCAGAAGCTGGGCGTTCTGCTTGGCGTCAAAGAGATCATTGACGGCGACCACTTCCAAAGTATCAGGATGACGTTCCAGGATGGTCTTAAAGACCAGACGGCCGATGCGGCCGAAACCATTGATACCAACTTTCGTTTTTGCCATGACTACACCTCCAGAAATTTTCTGAATTTTACCATGAACCAAACTGGTAAATAATTAACGTCTTAAGGATTCCCGCTTTTCGAGGATAAAGGTCCTGTTTTTTCCAGGTAAAGCTCCATGATCGTGCTCGCCAGCTTGTTCTTATCATGCCGCCAGGGATTGTTCGAATCCACCAAGTCGGCCTGGTACAACGCCCAATGCTGATCGAGGTCGTCTTCTGGTTTCACCCATTCGACTCCGGGTGCAAAAGTTCCCTTGTATTGGTTATTGCAAACGATGAGGTCAAAAAGCCGGTGCTGCAGGTGCTTTTCGATCATGCGGATGTGATCGCCCACGCAAAAATGGTCGGTCTCGCCTTTTTGGGTGGCCACGTTGCAGACGTAGAACTTGACCGCCTTGCTGGACTTGATCGCCTGTGCCAGGTCGGGGACTAATAAATTGGGCAGCAAACTGGTGAAAAGCGAACCCGGTCCGATCACGATCAGATCGGCATTCAAGATGGCCTGGATGGCAGGCGGGAAGGCTTTGGGGTTGCTGGGTTCGAGCCAGACCCGCTTGATCCTGCCCGCTGCTTCGGGGATGGCACTTTCCCCTTCGACGCGTTTGTCTTTGTTGTTCTTCTCGATGCTGGCAATCAGTTTTACGTTGTGCAGCGTGGCTGGCAAAACTTGACCCTGGATGGCGAGGACGCGTCCCGATTCTGCTACGGCTTCTTCGAAGCTGCCGGTCATATCGGTAAGCGCGGTGATGAACAAATTGCCCAGGGAATGCCCGTTTAAACCCGCACTTTCGCCAAAGCGATACTGGAACACCTGGGAAAGCAGCTCTTCATCGTTGGAAAGAGCAGCAAGGCAGTTGCGGATATCGCCGGGTGGGAGGATACCGATGTTCTTGCGGATCTCGCCCGAAGAACCGCCGTCATCCGCAACGGTGACAATGGCAGTGAGGTTATTCGTATGCAGTTTCAAACCGCGCAGGAGAGTGGCGAGGCCATGCCCTCCCCCAATGGCAACCACCTTGGGACCACGTTCCTTTTTGCGATAGGTCGAAACCGATTCCATCAGAAGCTGGCCGGGGCGGAGGAAAGGACGCAACAAGGTGCGGTTAAGCCGCCAAATCCCCAACACGATGAGAGCGACGCCCAAGCCACCGAAAATGACAGCTCGAAGGGGGCGGTCAAGAAAACGGAGAGAAATCTTGGACAGCACATCCACCCACCAGGGAGCTGCAGCGGTACGGTACACGTCCAAAACCAGCACGGCAAAACCAATGCCTAGGAGTGTGGTGCCAGCAAGAATTAATAGCACCCAGCGTTTCAAACCGATACCGGGTGTAAACCAGCGGATGATTTCCTTGAAGATTTGCTTGACACTAAGTTTGGTCGTGGGGGTTTTTTCCTGCATTGGTGCGTATGATAGCACGTTTGGTCAGTTAGTCAACCAAACAAAATTTCGAATTGGTTACAGAATTGCGGTCCTTGGGAAAGTAGGATCCTTATCCTTTCCTTCATCTGTCCGCGGAACGGGTCTAGGTCAGCCAATAGCGGACTTGGAGAGGATCCCTTTTTATATACGAAAAATGGGCATTAAAAAGGAAAAAATGAATAAAATCAAGAATACCCCGGCACTAATTAATTCAATTGGGAGATTAATTATTTTCTTATCAAGCGTTTGGATTCTGAAGAATTTATTGCCGAAGAATTTATCAACTTCTACTCTTTTTAACAACCAAAAGGACAAACTTAAGACAAACAGGCTAAAGAATATTGGATTCATTGTCTTTCGGAAAATAATGTTGATTAGATTCCACAA
>JBGQAS010000091.1:0-6833 GCA_041494435.1 Anaerolineaceae bacterium
CATGATTATCATTTTGATATTGCTTTTCGGTTCTAGCATTTTCCTGATTTTGGGCATTTCAAAGTTGGAAAGAAAATGACCGTCATTCAAATTATCGCTGGAGTGATTTCATTTGGTTTACTGATCTATTTAATTGTCGCGCTGTTAAAACCGGAGAAGTTTGAATGACCTGGAACGGGATTCTCCAAATTGTTTTTTACATGGTTGTATTGATCGGCTTGGCCATTCCTTTGGGAAATTACATGGCCAACATTTATCAAGGAAAAAAAACATTCCTTACCGGTATTTTGAAACCCATTGAAAAAGGAATTTACAAGCTGGCGGGGATTCGCGAAGAAGAGGAGATGGATTGGAAAACGTATACCTTCTCCCTTTTGATTTTTTGCAGCATTGGTTTTTTTGTTGTTTATTTACTTCAGAGATTTCAAGGTTCTCTCCCTGGTAACCCCCAACATCTTGGCGGTGTAGCTCCGGACCTATCTTTTAACACGGCAGTCAGTTTCATCACAAACACCAATTGGCAGAGTTACAGCGGAGAAACAACTTTAACTTATCTAACCCAAATGGCGGGGTTGACCGTACAGAATTATTTCTCGGCGGCACAAGGCATGGCTGTTCTGATCGCCCTTTCACGAGCATTTGGTCGACAGACCACAAAGACCCTTGGAAATCTCTGGGTAGATCTGGTGCGCGGTATTCTTTACATCCTGCTTCCGCTTTCCCTAATCCTCGCCATAGTATTGGTTTCCCAGGGAGTTGTACAAAACCTTTCGCCCTACCCAACGGTCAACCTGGTCGAGCCGGTCAGGGATTCGTTCGGCAACTTGATTACACAGCAGGTGATCGCGACAGGACCTGCCGCATCTCAGATTGCCATAAAACAACTAGGCACCAATGGGGGAGGGTTCTTCGGAGTTAATTCAGCCCACCCATTTGAAAACCCCAACGCAATATCCAACTCTCTCGAACTGCTTTCCATCCTACTTATCCCAGCCGCATTGTGCATCACTTATGGGCGCTTGGTTGGTGAGCCGCGCCAGGGCAGGATGATCCTGATGGTGATGATGGTACTTTTTAGTTTTCTGCTCGCCGTATCCCTCTGGTCAGAAACAACCGGCAACCCCATGCTGACGGCTATGGGGGTGGATACCACCGCGGGGCAGTACCAACCGGGCGGGAATATGGAAGGGAAGGAAGCTCGTTTCGGCGTTGTGAACTCGTCATTATGGGAAACGGCAACAACTACGGCTTCTAATGGTTCGGTTAACTCCATGCATGATTCATATAACCCCCTGGGTGGTCTGGCAGCCATGTTGGGGATTCAACTGGGGGAAGTAGTGTTTGGGGGTGTAGGGTCAGGTTTATATGGAATGTTGATGTTCGTGATCATTGCCGTTTTTGTGGCCGGATTGATGGTAGGTCGCACTCCTGAATACCTCGGGAAAAAAATTGAACCGTTCGAAATGAAAATGTCTTCCCTAGTTATTTTGATCCCCATCATGATCATTCTTTTGGGTACGGCACTCACAGTTTTGTTGCCTGCAGGTTATAACGCTGTCAACAACCCCCAGGCACACGGGTTCAGTGAAATGCTTTACGCGTTCTCATCGGCAGCAGGGAACAACGGGAGCGCTTTTGCTGGGTTAGCGACCAACAATCTGTACTACAACATTGCTCTTGCTGTTGTCATGTTCATTGGAAGATTCTGGTTGATCATCCCTGTTATGGCGGTGGCTGGGTCAGTAGCTGGGAAGAAGAAGGTCCCTGCAGGATTGGGCACACTAGCTACTGACACCCCCTTATTTGCTTTATGGTTAATTGGTGTAGTGATCGTTGTCGGTGCATTGAGTTTTCTGCCGTCTCTTGCTCTGGGACCGATCGTTGAACATCTACTGCTGTTTCATTAATGCAATGAGTGCTAATGAAGAATAGACGAAAAACCTCCCTTCCTTTCAAGCTTTATCAAAAAGCTATTCTCGATTCGTTTGTGAAACTCAACCCCCGGCGGATGGTCGCCAACCCTGTTATGTTTGTAGTTGAAGTTGGCAGCCTTCTCACAACCGGTTTATGGATCCAGTCTCTTTTAGGGCGCGGTGAAGCCCCGTCAATTTTCATCGGTGCCATTGCACTCTGGCTTTGGTTTACAGTCCTGTTTGCCAATTTTTCCGAAGCCATGGCGGAGGGCAGGGGGAAGGCCCAAGCGGAAGCTTTGCGCAAAACCCGGGCGGAAACGGATGCGAATCGGCTAGTCCATCCAAACCTAAAAAAAATCGACCACTTGGGCAAGACAGAGAAAGTGTGCTCGACAAATCTTTGCCAGGGTGATTTCATCCTGGTAAAAGCCGGGGAGCTCATCCCTTCGGATGGTGAAGTAGTTGATGGAATTGCCTCGGTGGACGAAAGCGCAGTAACTGGAGAAAGTGCGCCCGTGATACGAGAATCAGGTGGAGACCGCAGTGCTGTTACTGGCGGAACCAAGGTGCTTTCAGACTGGCTGGTGATACGGGTCACCGCCAACCCAGGTGAAGGTTTCCTTGACCGGATGATCGGCTTGATCGAAGGAGCGAAAAGGCAAAAAACACCAAATGAGATCGCACTTAATATCTTGTTGGCTGGTTTCACGATCATCTTCCTGGTAGTCTGTGTGGCACTGCTTCCCTTCTCGTTGTACAGCGTCAAAGCTGCAGGGCAGGGGACACCAGTCACCATCACAGTGCTGGTGTCGTTGCTTGTCTGTCTCATCCCTACCACCATCGGGGGACTCCTGCCCGCAATCGGGATTGCGGGAATGGATCGTCTGATCCAACGCAATGTGATCGCTCTTTCCGGAAGAGCCATCGAGGCGGCTGGAGACGTGGATGTCTTGATGCTTGATAAAACCGGGACCATTACCCTGGGAAACCGGCAGGCGGTGAATTTTATTCCCATTGGAAAGATTCCACCCAATGAGCTGGCGGAAGTCGCCCAACTTGCATCCTTCGCGGACGAGACTCCCGAAGGGCGCAGTATCGTCATCCTGGCAAAGGAGCAATTCGGTTTACGAGGACGCCAGGTAGGTTCAGAGGGTGATGGGATACAGGGGATGTGTTTTATCCCTTTCACTGCTCAAACAAGGATGAGTGGCGTCGATATGGGTGCAACCAGCATCCGAAAAGGATCGGTTGAAGCCGTCCTTGATTATGTCCGTTCCAGTGGCAACCCAATTCCCCCCGAGTTGAAACGGGTCACAGAATCTATTTCTCACGAAGGTGGTACACCATTGGTTGTTGCTCGGAATGGGGAAGTCCTCGGAGTCATTCATTTAAAGGATGTGATCAAAGGCGGGCTCAAGGAACGATTTCACCATCTCCGTCAAATGGGAATAAAAACTGTCATGATCACCGGTGATAATCCCCTCACCGCAGCGGCCATTGCAGCGGAATCGGGGGTGGATGATTTCCTGGCTCAGGCAACCCCGGAGGCAAAACTAAAATTGATCCGCGAAAACCAGACCAGCGGAAAAATGGTTGCCATGACTGGCGATGGCACGAACGATGCTCCCGCTTTGGCACAAGCCGATGTGGCGGTAGCCATGAACACTGGCACTCAACCCGCCCGCGAAGCAGCCAACATGATCGACCTTGATAGCAATCCAACGAAGCTGATTGAGATAGTGGAAATTGGAAAGCAATTGTTGATGACCAGGGGAGCCCTCACGACCTTCAGTATTGCCAACGATGTGTCAAAATATTTTGCCATCATTCCAGCGGCATTTGCCTCCACCTATCCGGTTCTCGGGAAATTGAACTTCATGCAGTTAGCTACCCCTCAAAGTGCAATATTATCCGCCGTGATTTTTAATGCATTGATCATCGTTGCATTGATCCCCTTGGCATTGAGAGGTGTTCCTTACCGGCCCATGGGAGCAGCCAGGTTGCTTAGGAACAATTTATTAATTTATGGTTTGGGGGGATTGGTGGTTCCCTTTATCGGAATCAAATTAATTGATATGCTTCTCGTGCTTCTGGGATTGGCGAGGTAGGGATAGCAAGATGATTAAACAACTCCGACCTGCCCTTGTAATTTTTGGATTGCTAACCTTGCTTACGGGAATCATCTATCCGTTGTTGGTGACCGGGATTGCCCAAGTGGTTTTTCCTTACCAAGCCAACGGCAGCATCATCCTTCAGAACGGAACCCCGGTAGGTTCTGCCTTGATTGGACAGTCGTTTTCTGATCCAAAATTCTTCTGGGGACGTCCTTCATTCAATTCATCCTTTTCATATGATCCCCTGGGGAGCAAGGGTTCCAATTATGGACCGTTGAATCCAACATGGATAACCCTTGTCCAGGAAAGGATCCAGGCGTTGCAATCAGCCGATCCAGGAAACACTCAGCCCATCCCCGTTGATCTGGTCACGGCCTCGGGGAGCGGCCTCGACCCTGACATCAGCCTTGCGGCAGCCCGGTACCAGGCGGGGCGGGTGGCACGGATACGGAATTTACCACTCGCCACGGTGATGAGCCTGATAGACCAAAACACCGTCATGCGGGGTTTGGGTATCCTGGGAGAGCCGGTGGTCAATGTGCTCAAGTTAAATTTGGCGCTTGAAAGGATACAATAGTTCCATGGACGACGAATACCGTCGACCCGATCCCGATGAGCTTCTGGCGAAGTTGAAGGCCGAGGAGCAACAATTGACCCGCGGCAATTTGAAAATATTCCTTGGATACGCAGCGGGTGTGGGTAAAACGTATGCCATGTTGGAAGCCGCTCATCAGCGCCAGAACCAAAAGATGGATGTGGTTATTGCTTATGTGGAGACACACCACCGAGCAGAGACAGATGCCTTATTAAAAGGTTTGGAACAACTCCCACCTAAGAAAATTGAATACCGGGGGACCCAACTTCCCGAGATGGATGTGGATGCTGCATTGGTTCGCCATCCCGAGCTTGTTCTGGTAGATGAATTGGCACATACCAATGCACCCGGTTCCAGACACCCCAAGCGTTATCAAGATGTGGAGGAATTGCTGGAAGCTGGGATTAATGTTTATACGACATTGAATATTCAACATATCGAGTCGCTTAAAGATGTTGTCCAGCAAATCACCGGGATAGCCATGCATGAAACCGTCCCGGATCGGATCATCGAGGGTGCAGAGATTGAACTTGTGGACCTGCCTCCCGATGAATTGATCCAGAGGTTGAATGAAGGAAAAGTTTATGTTTCTGACCAGGTAGCTCGAGCCATTACCCGATTCTTTCGCAAGGGCAATTTGACGGCGCTGAGAGAATTAAGCCTTCGCCGTACCGCTGAACGGGTGGATCTTCAAATGCGGGATTACATGCAAACCAAGGAGATCGAGGGACCCTGGCCGGCACGCGAGCGGTACCTGGTATGTGTCAGTTCACACCCATTGAGCGAGAGACTGGTGCGAACAGGCAAAAGGTTAGCTGACGATTCAAATGCAGAATGGTTTGTGGTGTACGTTGAAACACCGGACAGGATGAGACCTTCGAGTTCTCATAATGAACGCGTATTAAAAACCATTCGCCTGGCAGAGGAATTGGGAGCCAAGGTAGTGTCTCTGACCGGGCGCTCTGTTCCCGAGGCAGTGATCGCTTTTGCCAAGCAAAATAATATCACCCGCATTATTATTGGCAAGCCCATTCGCCCAAGGATAGTCGATTTGCTCCGAACATCTGTGGCTGACGAGATCATCCGCCGTAGCGGTCCCATTGATGTAAATGTGATCAGCGATGAATCGGGACCATTGAAAAGTAGCTTCTTTGAAAACCTTCGTCCTCATCGGAATTGGCTGCGTTACTTGGGTAGTGTTTTACTTGTTGCGATTGTAACCGCACTCGGTTTTCCAATCTACAACTTCATTCATCCAACGAATTTGGTGATGCTCTACCTGGCGGCCGTGGTCATCAGCGCTATCCTGTGGGGAAGGGGGCCCTCCATGCTGGCATCGGCATTAAGTGTGCTCGCCTTTGACTTTTTCTTTGTGGAACCTAATTTAAGTTTTACGGTTGCCGACACTCAATTCCTAATCACCTTCGCAGGGCTCCTGGTTGTTGGATTGGTGATCAGCAACCTGGCAGGTACCGTGCGCGACCAGGTGGAGGTGATTCAAAAGAGGGAACAGCAGACCTCGGCGTTGTATGGATTGAGCAAACGACTCACCGAATCAATGGATATCGAATCGGTGCTAAAAACAATCATCGAGCAGCTCAACCTCACATTCAGTCGTGAAGCCGTAATTCTGTTACCCGAAAAAGATACTTTGGCTGTAAGAGCTAAAACCCAAGACCTGGTATTGGATGAGAATGAAATCGCTGTTGCCGTTTGGGCATTCGAACACAAGCAACCTGCCGGGCGGGGAACGGACACCTTACCAGCAGCAAGAGTACATTATCAGCCCTTGATCACGGCTCACGGGGTGGTGGGTGTGCTGGGGGCCAAACCACCAGCCACAGAGAAATTCATCTCACCCGAGCAGAGACAACTTTTAGAATCGTATGGCAGCCTGGCGGCATTAGCGATTGAACGTGCTCAATTGGAAGAGCAGGCGAAACAGATGCAACTTACCCATGTGACAGAGGAATTACAAAACGCTTTGTTCAATTCCATTTCGCATGACCTAAGGACACCCCTATCATCCATTACCGGCGCTTTCAGTGGATTGATGGAAGCGGAGACAGCTAAAAAAGGGACGGTCCATTTTGACAAGAAGAACCGGCTCGAGTTGATCGAAACCGGGGTGGAGGAATCAGCGCGATTAAATCGTCTGGTGGGCAACCTGCTGGATATGAGCCGTTTGGAAGCGGGTTCTCTCAATCTCCG
>JBGQAS010000236.1:0-4110 GCA_041494435.1 Anaerolineaceae bacterium
AATTCCTGGTAGTAAGCCAATGTAAAAGGGGATATGGTTGATCCCTGTACATTTCTCTGAGAAAGGATTGATCGCAAGAAGAGGCTCACGATTGGTGAACCGAAAAAGAGAAATAGCAAAATGGAATAAACATAGACCAGGATTCCGTTCAAGAATCCTTTAACCTTTGATGTGGTGTCATTGATTATTCTTGCCACAGCGTTGAATCCTGATTTTCCGGAAATTTGGCTGACTAGAATGGTCATCGCCAAAGTACAGGCTAATTGAATAATGGAAAGTATCCCTGCCAGGGGGAGGTTGAGCAGGACCGTGGATTGGGTATATATCTCAGTTTCCAAAGTGGAAAAAGTCGGACCCCCCAACAATAAGATCACACCGAAACTGGTGAAGTCAAAAATGAATACCAGCAAACTTGCTGAGAGTAAAGCAGGAATCAATAAGGGGAGGGTGATTTCCTTGAAGAGTTGACCTGGATTTGCTCCCAGCACCTTCCCGGCTTGTTCATACTTTTGGTTGAGCTCCCTCCAGGCTCCTCCTACCACTCGGACCACAATGGTAGTGTTGTAAAAAACATGTGCCGTCAGGATGGCTCCAAACGTCCCCAGGAATTGGATGGGAGGGGTGGAAAGTTTGAACATCGAGACTAAAAGAAGGTTCAGCCACCCGTTGGGTCCTACCAATGCGTTGAACCCGGCTGCAACGATCACCGTGGGCAGGATGAAGGGCAGCATGACGATCACTTGCAGCGCCGTCGATCCCCTAAACTTGTAATGGGAAAAGATATAGGCTGCAGGAATGCCCACTAACAACGTTAAGAGAAGAGAAAGTATTGCCTGGAAAAAAGTAAATCCAAGTGGTCGGGTTATTTGCGAAGCAGATGTGATCCATCCCGGGCTGGCGCTTTGAATGGCTTTGAGAAAAATGGCAACGAGTGGCAAAAAGAAGAACAGCCCCAAGAAGAGCAGGGGGATGAGATATTGCCACCAGGTTCTTGGTTTTGGATTCATTTATTTCAAAACCGCATTCGTCCAATCCGCGATCCAGCGGTCACGGTTCTCTGCAATGGTTGTAGGGTCCATCTGGGCGGGTTCAGGCGCAGTTTGCGCATATTGGATAAAAGCCTGGGGCAGGGTGGCGGATGAATTTACCGGGTAGACGAACATCTGCAAAGGAACGTCCTCCTGGAAAGTCTTTCCGAGCATGAAATCAACGAATTTTTGAGCAAGAGCGAGATGCTTGGTTCCTTTCAAGATTCCCACAAATTCAATTTGCCTGAAGCAGGTATCTTTTCCCAGGATGGATGCAGTTGGAGCAGTGCTGGGTTCGGGGGTGGCATAGATCACTTCGGCTGCCGGGCTGGAGGCATACGAAACCACCATCGGTTGCGCGCCTTTGCCGCTACTCCCGCTAAAATTGGTGTAATAAGCGGTTGTCCAATCGTTGACTACCGCCACCTCGTTGGCTTTAAGTGCTTTCCAATAATCCAGGTAACCAGGGTCACCGAAGTGGGCGATGGTTGCCAGTAAAAATGCCAATCCCGGCGAAGAAACTCCTGGGTTCTCGACCACCAGCAGGTTTTTGTACTCGGGTTTCACAAGGTCTTCAAGAGAAGCGGGGATAGCCACGTTATTTGTGGAAAACCAGGTTTTGTCATAATTGATGCACACATCCCCATAGTCCACGGGCAATTCCCGGTTTTTGGGATCAAGCTTGTAGGCTTCGGGAATATTGGTTAATTCCGGGGAATCGTAGGGGATGAACAGGTCGGCGTTCAGTGCCCGGGAGAGGAAGGAATTGTCCACTCCGTAGAGCACGTCGGCAATGGGCGCGTTCTTGGTCAGGATGGCCTGGTTGAGCACAGTCCCGGCATCCCCGTTTTTAATGAATTTCACAGTGACCTGGTTTAATTGTTCGAACTGATGGATTACACTTTCACTGACAGAAAAGGAATCATGCACCATCACGGTTAATTCATTTTGTTTCGGTGCCGCGCAACTTGAAAGTGAAATAACCAGGGTAATTATGATAAAAGCAAAAACACTCTTTTTCATTTGATCCTCTTTCTTCTTGATCTCATGACCGGATATGGATGCAAAGCAAGTTTCCTCTTTGCTTTTGGACTGTTGCAATCTTTCCCAGCATCAAATTGCTGATCCCGCGTGTACTGGCAAGATATAACGTTTCATTTTTTAGTGGATAGGCAAGACCGGTGGTGGTGATCCCCATGTCTTTTTCATCTATCGGAATGAGCGACACGATATCGTTTGGCTTGCCATGAATGACCGAACGATCGCCGATAAGGAACATTTCCTGGTGTCCATCATCCAGGCTGAGATCGAAGGTGGATTGGAATTTGGTCAGAAGATGGATATTTCCCAGCGAATGGTCCAGTCGATCCCCTGTCGCACCGGCAACGATAACCTTGGAAACTTTGAATTCAGCAAGCATCCCAAGTGCCAGTTCAAGGTCGGTTTCATCCTTTTCAGTCGGATACTTGCGGATTTCGACTTTCAGTTTTTCGAGTCGTTGAATCTCTTTCGGCGAAACTGAATCAAGGTCGCCAATAAGAATGTGGGGGATCTTTTGGATTTTGGCTAGATACTTAAATCCGCCATCCACAGCAACCAGCAAATCGGTCATACGGATTTGGTTGGCAACCGCAGATAGATCCGCCACAGAGCCATTGGCAAATAAGAACGCTCGTTTGTAGAACTTCATAACAAACTCCCTCCTGGTAGGAGGGAGTTGTTGCTTGTGTTATGGCTCCCTCCGCCGGCATTACCCGGATCAGGTTCGAAGGGTCGAAAGTGGAGCGACTTTCCTCTCAGCCTGGCGCCTCCAGGCTCCCCGATGTGCTTACCTATTCAGTATAAGAAGGCTCTAGCCCAATGTCAAGAGGTGAGCTCTTTTGTCGCCTTTTTTAAGAAAGATCAGCTTCCCCAATGGCTGCTGGGATCTCTGACGTTTGTTTCGCTTCACCCCGGCGCACGAACAGCATGCAGATAAAGGCAGCAATGGTGAAAATGGGGCTCACAATCATGATCGTGTTGTAATCGTTCGCGAAAATTTGAACGATGGCACCATACATGGTGGGTCCGAGGATGGCTGCCAGGGTGGAAAACAGGTAGTACAACCCGGTGAACGTGCCGATGTGTTTTTCATCGGTCATATCCACCACCATGGGCAGCGAGTTGATGTTGATCAGCGCCCAGGCAATGCCGGTGAACATCAAGATGAGACCGACCACCGGGACTTTGCCAAGTACAGGCAGGGAGAAAAGCACAGTGGAAAGCAGGGCGGTGGGCAGCACGAACATGAGGCCAATTGCCACGGTCATCATGCCGATCCCGATCAAAATAGTATTTTTGCGTCCGATCGCTGCACCGATGTAGCCAGCAGGCAGGGCAAAGATCAGGAAGAGGAAACCAGTTGGCTCAGCAATTTGGCACCCACCGAGGGATCCATTCCCAGGTGGTTATTGGCGTACAGGGTGAACAGGGCTTCGATGCCGCAATAAGCTACAAACCAGAAGAAGATGGCGCCCAGGATCAGGAGAGTGTTTTTATCTTTTTCTTTTAAGATCATCCTGACACTTTGCATAATTTTTGGAGGCTCTTCATCACTTTTCTCAAATACTTTCGGTTCGCGGATGAAGATTAAGACGAGAGCCGCCGCCACAACTACGAGGAATGCCCCCAGCCAGAACGGGTAGGCATGATTGGTGGGGTCCATGGAATACAAGGTTCCGCCGAGAAGCAGGGCAATCACCGTTCCCACACCGCCCATGAAATTTATGATCCCGTTGGCCGGAGAGCGGAATTTGGATAGGGTGATATCCGGCATCAAGGCTACGATGGGTGTTCGCCAGATTGCCATGGCGAGGAGCATAACGAGTGCCGCCATGAAGAACAAAGGCAGAGCTTTGGCAAGCGGCAGGAAGATAAAGGCAAGTGCAGCAACGGGGGCTCCAACCAAAATGAAGGGCAGGCGGCGGCCGAGCTTGGTGCGCAGGTTATCCGACCAGGCGCCCACAGCCGGTTGGATGAATAATGCCGCGATGTTGTCCAGGGTCATAAAAAAGCCGATGAACGCAGGTGCCATGGAGAATCG
>JBGQAS010000063.1:0-8164 GCA_041494435.1 Anaerolineaceae bacterium
ACCTTCAAAGCCGAGGATGTTGAAGTCGCTCAGGACGAGATCAAAATTACCTTTGGCGAGTTCCTTTTCAAACTCAGCACGCGATGCGGCCTCGATCAATTCAAAGCTGCCATGCTCTTTCTCCAACGCATCTCGGACCAGTTCACGGTCGAGCGGATAATCATCTACATACAGGATGCGAACGGGTTGGTTCATACTTCACTCCCCGGAGGTGCCACATTCAGTGACAGCCAGTAACCGTCAATCTTCCGCACAACGTCCAGAAATCCGTCAAACGAGACCGGTTTGACAAGGTAACTGTTCGCACCACGATCGTAAGACAGGGCGCGATCGCCTTCTTCTTCCGAAGAAGTGAGGACGACAATGGGCAGGCGCTTGAGAATGGGTGTTGATTTAACTTGCCGCAGAACTTCAAACCCATCAATGCCAGGCAATTTCAAATCCAGTAAAACCAGGTTGGGCATAGGGAATTTGTTTCTGTCAGCATACTGACCGCGCCCAAAGAGATAGCCCAGCGCCTCCATTCCATCGGAAACGACCTGGATGGTATTGAGCAGCTTTGCCTCATGGAATGCATCGAGGGTCAACTCAACATCCATGCGATTGTCTTCGACGAGCAGGATATGGGCGGGTTTGTTCATTTCACTTTATTCCTTTGGCAAACGGACGAAAAACGTGCTGCCTTTGCCTTCTTCTGATTCAACCCATGCGCTCCCTCCCAGTAACTCAACGGATTTCCTGACTGTCGCCAGGCCGATACCCGTGCCGGGATATTCTTCTTCGGAATGCAGGCGTTGGAACATATTGAAGATTTTTTCCTGGTATTCTAGCGGAATACCGATGCCATTATCACTCACTTTAATGACGACATAATGGGCTTCGTTGGTAAACGTCAAAGAAACCTGTGGGGAAACATCGGGTTTGTGGTATTTAAAAGCATTTTCAAGCAAATTTGTGAAAACCTGGTTCAATAGAGTCTGATCACCTTTTACAATAGGTAATTTTTTAGAAATGGTTAATGTGCCATCGATTTCAGTAAGATGACCTTGCATGTTTTTATATATTTCATTCAATAGGTTGGCAAGCGAAACGGACTCCATCCGCACACCCGATCGCCCTAGGCGGGCGTAGGTGAGCAAATCGTCGATTAGATGTGCCATGCGTTCGCTGGCGCGCACGATGTTATCTACGTAATGCTGTCCTTCTTCGTTCAAGTTGGCACGATGGCGGCGGGCGATGATCTCGGAAAAACCGCTGATGGCGCGCAGGGGTGCGCGCAGGTCATGTGAAACCGAGTACGAAAAAGATTCGAGTTCTTTGTTGGCAGCCTGGAGTTGGGCAGTGCGTTGCTCAACGCGCAGTTCCAGATCGGCGTTGAGCTTGTGAATTTTTTCTTCGGCCTGCTTTCGCTCGGTGATGTCGGTGATCGTACCGACGTACCCGACGATTTGATTCTCGGGGTTCAATTCCGGTACCGCCTGCCCCAATACCCAGGCGGTCGAACCGTCCGGGAGTAAAAATCGATAATCCGAAAAAGATTCTTGGTGTAGTCGGGTGGATTTCTGCCAACCCCGGCTTAATCTTCCCCGGTCATCTGGATGGACAGCAGCAAGCCAGCCATCTCCAAGCGCTTGATCAGCAGACAAACCGGAGATGGCGCACCATTTTGGGTTTACATAAGTGGTTGCGCCATTTGGATCGGCACGAAAGATTCCAACGGGCGAAATCCGGGCAAGGGTTTGATAGCGTTGCTCACTCTTTTGCAGTTCAGTATTGGCTTGTTGCAAATAATTTGTTCTCGCCTTTACTTGCCGACGAAGCAGATAGATCATTCCTGCAGCCGCCAGTAATAAAACCACAATTCCGCTAATTACCCAAATAACATACAACGGAATATGATTTGGCTCCGTTGGAGTCCAAGTGCCAAGCGTTGTGTAATAGGGAGATTTGGGGTCCGGAATCCACTTGCCCAGATCACGGTCTATGGCTTCAAGAAGATCGGAATTGCGCCCTTGTGCGGTCGCGTAAAACAATTCGACTGGATCGAAATCAATTGTCGTCTTTTCCAGCCCATATTTTTGGTAGAAATAATCTCCAAACAACTGGTTGGAAATCGCTGCATCGGCTAGTCCATTTGCTGCCAGGGTAAATGCCTGATCAAATGAGTCGGCTGGAACAAGCGTCACCTTATATCCGAATCCGTCCATTAATTGCTGGAAAACTGTTTGTTGGATGGAACCGTTGAGCACCGCAATACGCTTTCCAGCCAAATCGGAGATTTTGTTAATCGACGAATCCTGGGAGGCATATACTCTTGACCAGCTTTCGATGACAGGAATTTTGTGAAAATCAAATATTGCATCCCGTTCCGTTGAATATGCCATATCCGGCATCAGGTCAATTTGCCCATCTTGAAGATCCTGTAAGCAGGCTGCCCATTCACATTGTACATAAACAAGCGACCAGCCTTCTTGAGTAGCAATTTTCTCAAGAAGTTGAATAAAGAAGCCTGAAGCCTTGCCGCTTGAATCCGTAAATATCTTGGGTTCATTCTGGTAAACACCGACGCGTACTATTCGGGATTGAGCATGTACTAAACCCGCTGAAAAGGCGACCATCAAGAGCAGGATTGCACACAGGAAAAAAGCACATGCATGGCGACTTGCTTTGAAATGGAGGCTTTTTTGGGTATTCATTTTTTCTTTCTGGAGACTAGGGGAAAACTGTAAACATACTACCTTTCCCTGGTTCGCCATACTTGTTCAGGATAATTTCCTGCAGGGCAAAACCGCTCGCCAAATGGTCAAAGAAATGTTTCAAATCCACAGACTCGAGCTGATTCTTATTATTTATTATTGAGGATTTCTCCATATGCTGTTCCTTTGGGAAAAACCCATCTAACTGGTTAACCCTTTGATTATGCATAAACAGGGCATTGAAGAATAATGACTAAAAATTATTACACAAAACTCAAGAGAGTTCAGTAAAGATATTTATACCAATTCATTTCCCCTTTTCTGGTTTGTTGGTAATGGAATCACTTTCTTCGTGATCCGGGTATGGCGCTGATTGACCAAACTTTTTGCTTAGTGCATTTGTCTGTTTTTTCAGCTCGATCATCCGTAATTCGCGACCAATTGCAGCCTTGTTAAAACGCATCAGGTCCTCATTCCGCTGGCGTAATTCTTCGGTCCTTTGATTGATTTCCTCGTTTTTTAATGCCTCCTCGATTTTTCTTCGTTCCGTGATATCCCGAATATTACATTGGATCACTTTTTTGTGACCCACCAGATACTCGTTGCTGACAAACTCCACATTGAGGATGCTGCCATTTGCTGTTTCCATCGGTAAATTTTCATACCGTACATATTTTTTCTTTTGTAATTCCAGAAATTTGGCTTTGTTCGAAGCAATATCTTTGAAGAATCCCAATTCCCATAATTCTTTTCCGCGGATATCCTCATAAGCAATTCCCAGCATCTGGATCAGGTAAGGATTCACATCGACCACTGTCCCGCTAGCAGCGTCCAGGATCAACACCCCATCTTTGGCAGCCTCAAAGAGGCGGCGATAGCGGATCTCCGAATCGTGTAGGGATTCTTCCACCTCTTTCTGCTCGGTAATAGCGTTTATGATTGTGGCAAATAAACCTTTTTCGGGGCTGAATACTTCCAGCGCAAATGACCGTTTGCAAGTCCTGGCGAAAATACTCTGTCCGAGCGGTTTTGCCAGTGAGCGTCACTTTGGCGAAAGTATGCAAAAGAGGCTTATTGAAATTTGCCTTAATCTGCTTTCCGGTTTTGCCAACGATCTGACCTGCTTTCATTCCCCACATTTTTTCAAATGCTTTATTAACGGCAAGAAAACGGACATCGCTCGGTTCGCCTGACTCGTTCAGAATGATTTCTTGCAAGGCGAAGCCGCTCGACATGCGGTTGAGGAAATGGCTTAACTCCGCAGATTTATGCCAATTGTTACTGACGATTTTTGTGGATTTTTCCATAGGCTGAGCCTCTATGAAAACCAATAAAAACAGTCATATTAATTGTACAACTTTTCTTTTATTCGGAAATAGGGAAAAAAAACCGGGAGCCAGGTTCCCGGGTGATTCTATTTTTTATCAAATCAACTTTTTGGTAAACAGCACCAGGTCATCGCCCAGTGCATAGAAATCCTTGATCACGGCTTCCTTGAGATAACCACGTTTTTTATAAAAGCCCCGGGTGGGCTTATATAATTCCTTGCCGGAGGTTTCGGCAATCAATAAGGAACCTCCCAGGGCTTCTACTTCCTTTTCCACTTCAGCCATCAAGGCTTTGCCCACTCCCCGCCCTTTGGCATGCTTATCCGTGACGATCCAGTAGAGATCGAAAGTGCTCTCGGTGAGAGGGTGGGGGCCATAACAGGCAAACCCCATCATCTTTTCATCCTCTTTGAAAACGAGGAAGTAATACCCGCTGGCTTGAGTGCCACGCAGGATGTATTCATCCCACAGCTCATCTACCGTGGCGATCTCACCCTCGGAAAAGAAACCGGAGGTGGAAGTAATCTTTCGGATGGCATTGCCATCTTCGGCGGTAGCTTTGATGATCATCTCCAACCCTCACGTTTCAGGGCAACTTTGAGAATGTGGTCCACCATCTGCTTGTAATCGAAACCGCCAACCTTTGCGGTGCGGGGAAATCCCGATGTGGGGGAGAGGTCGGGAATATCGTTGACATCCACTACGTAGGCAACCTCGTTGTGATAACGCATGTCGATCCGGCCGAAATCGCGGAGCCCTATGGCTTTGAACGCGTTGATTGCCACGGTTTGCACGTAAAGAGCTTCCAGGGGCTTCAAGTTCGCCGGGCAAAGGGGAAGTATATTTTGATAGTAATAAGAATCGGGATACCACTTGGCTTCATAGGTCAGGAAGCGCTTGAGGGGATCGATGACCCGTGAGTAATCCTCTTCATCTACTGGCAGAGCTTCGGGTTCTTCATTACCCCAGACGGCAACATTTAATTCCCGGCCGGCGATGAACTCCTCCACCAGCGCAGGTTGCTCGTAGCGTTCCAAAACATACGCCACACGGTCCATCAATGCTTTGGGCTTCTTTGTAACCGAATTGAAGTCTATGCCCATGCTGCCATCTTCGTAAGCAGGTTTGACGATCACCGGGTAATGCAAGGTAACGGGGCCCTCAGGTTTCAAAAATACCTGGTAGGGCGGGGTGGGGACACCCATATACACCAGCTTTTGCTTGCAGCGGATTTTATCCGTGCAAAGGGAAATAGCTTCAGGGGTGGCGCCGGTATGCTTGAAACCCATCTCCTCGATTATCCGGGTAACATCCACCGAACCCGAATTGATTCCGTTGAAGCCGTCACAATTATTGAAGATAAATGTTTTTAAGGGAGAATACTTGCTGAGCTCTTTACGAAAATTTTCGAGCGACTTGCGCGCAGGTATTTTAACCACCTTGTAACCAAGTTGCTTGATAGCTTTATACAAATGATCTGCAGTTGTGGCTGTATCGCCGATGGCAATTAAATCTTTCGGGTCCCCCCGTACTGTTGCATCTTCCTGATTGAATACAAGTCCGATTTGTAGGTCATCTTCAGCGTCCATCGAATATGCTGTTCGATCTCCGATCAATTTTAGGATAAATTAATTCCAATTTTTATAATACCACATCTACGCAGAACGCCATCATTTTTTAGAGAGCAGTTTATTTTTTATGACACAAAATTATTTTCGTTTGGCAAAACAAAGCCCGGTCCAGGCGTCATCCAGAGAACATATTTTGTAATCCACCAAACCGTGCGACAAACCGGTTTCCCGGATTATTTGTTGAGTCAAGTCTGAAGCCAGCTTTGAAGACTTCTTCGGCCAGATCATCCAAAGGGATTTGAAATCCGGGCGGGCAGCCATGGAGACAATCTCTTGGTTCAGGTCTGCTTGCGAGCGAATAAACCATAAAAGAATATTGCAATTATCCTTATCATCCTGGCATAGTTTTACCCCTTCAGGTAATTTACCCAGCAATTTTTTGAATTCTGAAGGAGGTCGGATGACCAGGACCGAAGAACCCGATTTTATTCCCAACTTTTTCGCCAGGGGAACTCCAGAATAAGCAGCAAATATGGAACCGGGCACCACTGGGTTGGGAAGTGGATGAGCACAAGCTTCGCGAATGTCGTTGACTGCTGTTTCCCATGTAGAAAATGTAGCATCGGGAAGCAAAGCCTTGATGGCAATGGAGGACTCACCTCCGCTGATATACACGATGTGGATTGCACGGGTGGACTTGCGGCTGCGGAAGTTGACGGCGATGTCCCTCCCTTGAGAAGGAGACCGTGCCAGGTCAATCACGATGGCATCAGGTGCTTCATTTTCAACTGACTGAAAGAAAGTGCGATCTCGGGGAACTCCGAAGATAATATCCAGTCTCCTGTCTTTAAGAGCGGATATTTGCGAATCAACATTGGCTTTGTCCCACGAGACAAGATGGATGCGCAGCCTTTTCATAAGGAAAATGGTAGCATATTTCAGTAAAGCAGTATCATTTCCATTATCAGGGTGTTGGATACTTCATGAGGAATATTCCCGAAGATTCCAAGTTTGAAGAGCAAGTAAAGGTTCTGACCCAAAAGATTACCGGGGAAATCTTTTATGCATTGGGAGGGAAGAAAGATGGCTTTGCCAGCAAATTGTTTAGACCTCTTTTCCGATCCCCAACCAGTAAGTTCGCACGGATTGCCGCCCGGTTTGAAAACGATGTCGTAGATTATGACCCACGAACAGCAGCAACCAACGCTCTTCCAAAATTAGCCCTGCAACCAACTGCCGAGGGGATCGAGAATATCCCACTTGAAGGTCCCGTGTTGATCGTTTCCAACCACCCGGGGGCACTGGATTCGATTGCTTTAGTTTCCAGCATTCCCCGACCCGATATCACCGCCTTGGTGTCAGATATCCCTTTCCTGAATGCCATGCCGGGGATCCGCAAGCACGTTATCTTTGTCGATTTCAAAGCCATCGGGGGAATGGAGGCGCTGCGCGAAGCCATTGCTCATCTACAAGAAGGTGGAGCCATTCTGCTTTTTGCTCACGGAGAGGTGGAACCTGATCCGGGGTTTATGCTTGGTGCCCGGGAATCGATAGAAGAATGGTCTCGGAGTATCGAAGTAATGTTGCGCAAAGTCCCGCAAACCAGGTTGGTCATTGCGACCGTCAGCGATGCACTGTTGCCCCGATTTATTCATCATCCCTTTACCTTGTTGCGCAAGGCTCCAGCCAAGCGTCAGAAGCTGGGGGAGGTCCTGCAAGTGATCATGCAAATGCTTTCCCCGGAAAAGCTCCGGGTCCGACCTAGGATCACCTTTTCCAAATCGTTGAGCGTTGATGATCTGGAAACAGGAATGTATATGCCTGAAATTATTGAAAGAGCCCAAAAGCAAATGGATCGGCATTTGTCCGGAGAACCTCATAATCCATAGCACCACAATGAACTTTTGTACTAATCGTGAACATCTGCTTGAATTTTCATTGAATTTGACCTACAATCATCTTTAATTATTGATGGATTTCTTTGCACGTTTTGGTGGGGTTTCGCTGACAACTGAAAAGTTTCATATCCCTGGGTGGGTCTCGAGGTATATATGAACACTGATCTTCAACCTTTGTTGGATGAGCTTGAGCGTATCACGAAACGCAGCAAGTCTTCGGGTGAATCTCCCGGTCCTAATCTTGTGGGTAACATGGTTACCCCAGGCAGAGGCCGGGAATTTTTTCAAATGCCACCTTTCGTGGAGGCAACCGCGCTGGGTCCGAACCCGGCGCTGAAGAAACTGGGATACGGTCCCAAGGACCGCCTGCTCATCGTGCACGTGGATGACATTGGGTTGTGCCAATCCAACGTGGAAGGTCTAGCCGATTTGAATGAAGTAGGGATCATTACCTCAGCTTCGGTAATGATGCCGACCGCCTGGTCATCCATGGCGACAGCATATGCCAAGGCTCACCCAACCATGGATATTGGCGTTCACATGACAGTTACGAGTGAGTGGGAAAGCAATCGTTGGGGAGCACTCTCCACGGTGGATACATCTTCGGGATTGCTCGACCCGGATGGATACCTCTGGCAGCACGGAGAAGACCTGATGGCGCGTGCCAAGGG
>JBGQAS010000451.1:0-2136 GCA_041494435.1 Anaerolineaceae bacterium
GAATTAGCCAGACATCGCAATATCACGGTCACCCAGCGCTACGCGCATCTCTCCAATGACGAATTGGATAAGGGATATTCCCAAGCAATCGAAGAAAACAATAATAAATAAGCTATACGCAATATAGCTTATTTATAGTAATTTTATAGATTTTATCTACTAGCTATTCTTTTTCCAGGATTTCCCGGCCACCAAGTAAAGCTGTGAGAAGGTCACGGCGCTTCAAGGCACGCTTGCTATCCATTTCGATCATCTCAGCACGTTCGTCCGCCATTTTCAGCAAGCCTTCCACCCAGGCACCGGACTGGACAGGTTCGTGGCGAATGCGCCAGCGTTCCACGTAAATGGGCAATTCCTTGGAATTTGTGATCTTTTGGTGCTTTACCGTTTTTGTGACGCCCTGGGAAGTAAAGGAAACATCATATTCTTCGACGGTGGTTTTTACCGGGCAAACCTGCATGCACGCTCCGCACTTGATGCAGTAATAATCAGCCAGGATCAATTGACCTTTTTCATCAATGGAGAGCGCTCGGGTGGGGCAAATATCCGCACAAGCCAGGCAGCCTGGTAAACATTTTTCGCGTTGCAGGGTCACACTTCCCTGCCAGGGTTGGGTCACCTGGAAGGCACCGTCACTGGCGATTTCACATTGCCGGCAGCGAATGCAGTTCGCATCATCTACAACCAAAGTTTGGTTCGCGGCATCTTCACTGATGACATTCGTTGGGCAGTTGTTGATAACGAATTCTTTGCGATCCCAGTTGAATGCATCTTTGTTGAACAGGGTTGATTCGCGAAGAGCAGGCCAGGCACCGTTCTTCAGAGCTGGATTTTCCCATTCTCCGTTGATCTCGATCAAAATGGCGTGCTTGGGACACATCACTTCGCAGATACCGCAAAAAACGCATTTATCGGCATTGATATCCACCGAAGGTTTTTGGGTGATCCGACCATTTTCAAGTTTGCCTTCCACATGCTGAATGGCATCTTTTGGACAGCATAGAGGACCGAGTTGACAACCGATGCACTTATCCAGATCCCAGGTCATCGTGTAATGGCGGGTAATCATGGCACGTTCCAGGGTAATCTGGTTTTCAGTTACATGCTTTTGAGTTAATCCACGTTTGCTCATTGTCAGCTCCTAATCCCGGTGAATTTCCTGGAGCAAAGTCTGGTCATGGTCATAAACACACACGACCAGGGGGGATTCTCCGGGCAAAGCATGCGTTGCACAGCCAAAACAGGGGTCATAAGCCCTGAAAGCCATTTCGATTTTGTTCAAAATGCCTTCTGTGACCGGTTCGCCCTTCTTGATCAATCCTTGAGCTGCTTTCTTGATGGACATATCGATGGCGGCATAATTGTTGGTTGTCCCAACGATCAGATTCACGGATTTCAACAAGCCTTTTTCATCCGTCACGTAATGATGGGTGAGAGTACCACGAGGAGCTTCAACCACCCCTACCCCTTCGGTGGGTTTTTCTGTGGGGATGGTGCGAACATTGGGATCTAGGATGCCTTCATCTTGCACAAGTTCGAGTACCCGTTCCGCGGCATAAAGCAATTCAATCAAACGTGCCCAATGAGTGGCCAATGTTGCATGGACAGGTTTGCCGCCAAGGGTTTTGAAGTACTTTTCGTACTCTGCCTGCGCCAGGGGGGTTGCCATTCCATCGGCAACATTCAAACGCGCCAGCGGAGAAGCACGGTAAACGCCGCTCTTCGGTCCATCTTCAAACCCCTTCCAGCCTACATTCTTGAGATAGGGGAATTTTAAGTAGGTCCAGGGTTCGATGTGTTCGGCAATCACTTGCTGGTACTGAGCAGGGTCATATTTGATGAATTCTTTACCGCTTGGGGTCACTACACGGATCTTGCCATCGTAGAAATTGACCTTGTTATTCTCATCCACGAGACCCATGTAATAGGTTTTGTGGGCAAAAGTGTCGCTCAAGATCAAATCGACGTATTCTTTGTTCTGCAGAACGATCTTGTCGAACAACTCCAGCGAAAACTTGGCTGTTTCCAGGGATCTTTGAGCCAAAGCGAGGATTTTTTGCTGATCTTCCTTGGTCAAAGGCTTGCTTACGCCACCCACCAGCGCAGCTACGGGGTGAATATATCTCCCACCGATGA
>JBGQAS010000377.1:0-2648 GCA_041494435.1 Anaerolineaceae bacterium
CCGCGGGTTGTCACCGTAGTCCCTGAATACAGGCGGGCTCCTCCTGGTTTTAAGGACTTCTCAATCGCTCTCTGCGCTGAGGGTGAAAGGGATGAGCTTGCTTTCTTCTTTTGAATTTTTCCATTTTGCAAAAGGAAATGGTTCACTGCGCAGACCACGTCCCCGATATTCAACTCGGCTTCAACGGCACCTGCAATACCAAAAGATACCAAGAGCGCCGGGTGAACCTGATCGATCAACACCTCGGTAGCTTCTTCAGCCCGGAACATTCCCCACCCGCATTCCACAAGCACACAATCCCATAGGGGAAGTTGAAACCGGTAGCCCTTGAACTGACCTAACTTGATCCGCTTGGGTTCCTTAACCATGCGAAGCAACGCCTGGCTTTCCATACTCATGGCTGCGATCAATCCAACTGTTTTCATAGGTAGAATAAATTATACCCGCCCCCCTGAACCCGATCGGAAAATGGAACTTGAGATTTATCTTGATTGGGAAAGTTATTCTTTTCCTGAATCGTTTTGTCCTAAGGTATTTATTGATTATCCTTGGCTAATATCAACGTTTAGGATTATTCAAGATCGCAGGTGCCGCGGTGGATCTCTGATTCTTAAATTTTCTGAATGGTTAGAATTAATCTTTCAGGGATAAAATATTCATAACTTATATCATTTAATAATTAAATGTTTGTAGAAGGCAGCTCCCAATCCAAGCGAAAAAAGAGATGATTGCGGACCTAAAAACATTGAATATTCAATTATTTGTCGCTGTGTATGCGAAAAGATGGTTGAAATGACAAAAACTTTAACTCAAGGTAAAGGATAATGCGGTAATTAGATTCCTCAAGAATTGGAAAAACTATGACTTCCCTTAAATTCACCGCTATTGACAGCCTTTACAATGATCTTCTCCCACCATGGCTAGATTTGTATGAAACCGCTTTTCCTCCTGAAGAGAGAGTTTTGGTCTCCAATATTTTAGAAATCCTTAAGGGAATGGACAAAGGGAAAAAAAGTTCATTTAGAATATTAGCGGCTACTGACGACCAGCAAAACTTTGTCGGTATGGCTTTGTATGAGCTTAACTTAAAAATTTGCTGTGCCTTTTTATGGTATCTGGCAATTACACCAAAAAACCGCGATCACGGTCTTGGTTACCATTTTTATCAAGAGATAGTCGGCCAGGTTCAAAGAGCTGGATATCAGGCAATGTTTTTTGAAGTAGAAATGCCAGAAAATGCCTATTCGCTAGAAAGAAAAGTCCAGAGTGAGCGGCGCATCCAGTTTTATCGTAAAAATGGGGCAAAGTTATTAAAAGGAATTTATTATACTCAGTCTATAGGACCACATCAGCCTGATACCCAGATGCACCTGATGATCCATCCATTTGGAAATCTTGAACCAAAAAAAGTCTTTGCTATTGCAAAAAAACAATTCAAACAACATATTAGAAAAGTGGGCCTAATTAATCTAGAGTAACCCTTGGTTTTATTTATTACTTTCATTTTCTATTAGCTTTATCTTTAATGTGATAATGTCATTCGTTAGATCCATCCACTCGTAGTTACCGAAGCGCAGATCAAAGATGCGCTTGCGATCTTGAAGGATTCGCTTCATGAGGTTTTGAAACATTAGAAAGGAATCGACATGCATATCTGGCGAGTGAACACCCGCACCAAGCAATTGACGACACAACCCGTCCCGGCAGATTACGAGCGGTTGGGCGGACGCGGTCTTTCCGCGCGGATATTGCTGGACGAAGTCCAACCGACTTGCGATCCGCTCGGACCCGATAACAAGTTGATCTTTGCTCCCGGGTTGCTCGTTGGAAACATGCTCACATCTTGCGACCGCATCTCCATCGGCGGGAAGTCTCCGTTGACAGGTGGTATTAAGGAAAGTAACGCCGGCGGGACTACCGGTATGGCGCTGGTCATGCTGGGGATCAAAGCACTCATCCTGGAAGATAAGCCGGACGGAGACGATTGGTGGATTCTGGAACTCAACAAGCAGGGTGTTCACTTTACACCAACTGGAGAAATAGCCGGCAAAGGAATTTACGAAACTTCGAAAATTCTACTTTCAAAATATGGCGGCAAGGTGTCATTGTCCATGATCGGACCTGGCGGAGAGATGGGCATGCTGGCTGCCGGTATCACGAACATTGACAAGGATCAAACTCCCACCCGGATCAGTGCACGGGGAGGTCTGGGAGCCTTCATGGGTTCCAAACGGATCAAGGCGATTGTCGTCGACCCCACCGGCGGTGAACACCCGGCTATCGCAGATCCGAAAGGATACAAGGCTGTTCAAAAAGTTTTGAACCAGTCCGTCCTGGCTCAACCTCAGACCAAGGGATATCATGACCTGGGAACGGCTGGGAATACCAACGTAATTAATTTTATGGGTGCCCTCCCCACCCGCGGTTTTTCTGAAGGGCGGTTCGAAGGGGCGGAAAAAATCTCCGGTGAACATTTGGTGGAAACCATCCGTCAGCGCGATGGCACAGGCAAGCCCTGGCATTCCTGTATGCCCGGCTGCATCATCCTCTGTTCCAACGTGTATGCTGATGAGAAGGGTGAGAGTATTGTCGCCCCCATCGAATACGAAACCATTGGGTTGATGGGTTCCAACCTGGGGATCGATGAC
>JBGQAS010000046.1:0-8926 GCA_041494435.1 Anaerolineaceae bacterium
ATCCGCTTCGACCACACTGACCCATTGACCTATGATCTCGTTGCCGTAGGGGTCAACCCGACCATCGATGAAAACCGGGTATGTGGGCAAGTACCAGGTGAGAAAACCTCCCCAGTTGTAAGCGTTGAACAAATTCCCCTGGGGCTTGTTTTCCTTGATCCAGGCGACGGCACCGACGGGGTAAGACTTAGCCATGTAAGTGTTGACAAGAGCAGGATCGGTGGCATAAACGAGCTTGCTGATGCCTACGAGGGCGAGGATGCCAAATATTAATAAGTTTAGGACATGCTGACCCCGGAAAGTTGAGGGTTGGGGTTTCTTTGCAGGAAAGCGTTTTTCAAACCGTAACCGGATGCGGTCCAGGTACAGATAGTCCCGATTGGTCTCCCAGGCTGCAGAGAGTACGCGACTGAGAATTGGGGCAGAAGCCATGGCAAAGACACCCATGTTCCGCTGTGATACCAGCGTCATGCCGGTGAACCAGGCAAAGGTGAGCAAGTCGGTCAGGTCCATGCGGCGACCGGAAAAGGCGATGGCGGCGATCATCCCAAAGACCATGACGAAGAAGGGGATGAAGAAGGGGTTGTGAAAATCCGGGGAGGCCCATTCGTTGATGAGGGGAAGGGCCAGGCTTACGCCGACATTCTGGCGGAGCGGTGCCAGCCATAGCAGGAAGCCATTGGGATTGATGTTGACCGCCAGGGCGGACACCAATCCCCAAAGCGCCAGGTTGCGGATCGACTTCCAGGAGAGGACATACTCGCCTTTCATCCCAAGGAAGTGGTTGAGCACTTCACCGGCGATCATCAACCCCACGAGCATGAAGAGTACAAGGAACCCGGCATGCAGGTTTGCCCAAACCAGGGCGAGGATGGGTAGAAGCCAAATCTGCTTTTTACCCTTCCATTTGTACCTATACAGCACAAGACCGGTGACTGCCATCATCACCAGGGTCAGGACCTGCGGGCGGGCGGACCAGTTCCCGCTGGCGACGATCCCTGCGAGGATGACCAGGAAAGCTTTGACCAGAGGGGACCCTTCTATTTGGAACCAGAGAACCGCCAGGCTCAAGACTGCCGAGATCGCGACAAACAATCCCAGCGCGGTGAATCCCCCGGAGGTGAATATCAAGTACATACCCACATCGGGGAGCCAGGAGTGATCAAGCCAGTAGACGCCGGGGCGGGTGTAGGAGAAAACGTCCGGGGTGCGAAGGGAGCCGGAGGTGACGATCTGTTTGCCAGCGCTCAAGTGCCACCACATATCGGTGTCGAGGGGAGTACGGGCAGCCATGATAAAGACGAGTGCAAGGGTGACGAGGAGAATGAAAAGCTCGAATTGGCGCTTGGAAAGGTTTGGTTTAACTGCTGGTTTCGTGGTTGAGGACATTTTCTGAATTCCGCGGTGAACTGCTTTCTGTCTGCTGAGCAAACTATAACATAAGCATTACGAAGGGACAAACTTGGTTGACCTGGTTCGTTTTTTGAATAAACAAACTATTGAGTTAACAAATCCTATAGTGAGATCCGCATGACTCAGAAATTCGTGGGAGAGTTGATGTCTCGGAATTGGATTCGTAATATGTAGGAAAAACGTCCGACCTATTCCCAAAAAGCCCGTAAGATGTCACTTAGATTCTTCATTGTTATGGAATAATGACATCGCACTTAGCATAGGTGTTATTCCCTGGCCCACCGATGCAGACATTGTAGCCATTCCCTCCGGTGATATCATCATCCCCGCCACCCCCTAGGATGCAATCATCTCCGTTCTTGCCATCGATATTATCATTCCCTGCGGATCCAATGATGAGATCATTGCCGTTCGTTCCCAAAATATGACCCGAACCGACCACGATGTTGGTCAAATTGAGGGTAGCACATGCGGCAGGTTTAAGCGTATTGGCACTGATCCCGGTCCGCCAATCCCCCAGGTTGGTCGGGGGAACAGTATTGGACGCCGCGATCGCATTGACCGAAGAAACAAGAATCAAGATTATCAATCCCAAAAGTGCCAACCCATATAGAGAGCGGGTTATCATTTTGCTTTCTCCTTAACTTCCAACGAATCTCCCCAGGATCCCATTTGAGGAAATTCCTTTTTTTTCTTGAAGGACAGCGGTTATTTCCTGCGCAGGCATGGGTCGGCCAAGCAGGTATCCTTGAGCTTGATTGATGGCATGTGAACGCAAGAAGTTGAGTTGCTCTTCTGTCTCTACACCCTCAGCTATGATATTAATGCCATAATGCCGGGCATTGGCGATAAGGGTTTTCAATTTCTCGACAGTATTTTCATTATTTATATCTTCAATAATGTGACGATCGATTTTTACGCTTGAGAAAGGTAATTGCTGCAAGGAAGAGATTGTTGAACTTCCTGAATAGTGATCGAGGGACATCCGGATGCCAAGATTTTGAAGTTTGTGAAGGATGGGAAGGATTGCACTAATATCCTGAGTCACGTAGGATTCAGGTACGTCAATTTGTAAAGATTCAGGATGCAAACCCGAGTTCAGCAGTGCATGAGTGATAAGTTTTACGGGATCGCCTTCCAATTGCCGTTTGGAAAAATTCACCGCAAGTGTAAGATTCGGATCTTTCAATCTCCATTCTTTAAACTGAGCGCAAGCCACTTGCAGCATCCATTCGCCGATCACATCGATCAGCCCCGTTGCTTCACAAGCCAGGATAAACTCCTGAGCAGAGGTTAGCCCACTTTGGGGGCGCTGCCATCGTAAGAGAGCTTCAATTCCAGATATTTTTCCATCAATCAATGAGACGATGGGTTGGTAATAGACTTTAAATTCCCCACGTTCGATCCCTTGGCGCAGGTCATCCGATATTTGCGATCGACCTGGTACAAAGTTCTGATTTTTTCCGTTACCAATTGAGAACCGATAGGTTATCTGATTGTCCTGCAGAAAATAATTGTGGATCGTTCCCTGAGATTCATGCAAGATCACAGAGTTGTTCTTTTCGGCCATCTTGACCAGATCATCCATTGAAAGAACATCCACCGCGGGATTGGACGATGCCAAAGAATGCTCCTGGACATCTACCAGCATCGAACCGTATTTAATCCGCACCAGAGCTTCTTCGTCATGCTCGATTGCCTTCGAAATATAACTGAGTAATAATATGATTCCTGCAATCGAGATTATCAAACCAAGCAGGGAGACTAGGCGCCCTGTCAACACGGGGAGTTGTAAACCCAGGATGTTAAGGGTGTTCGGCTCAATCAGTATGTTCTTGATCAAACCGATCTGAACTGGTTTCAATGGATCACTTTGGGGATCGGGGGTCACAAGAAAAAACTGGACCTTGTCAAATTGAAAAGTAAGCGATTTTTGGAATGTATCTGCCAAGGGCAGATTACTGACCTTTCCACCTACCTCAACATTAGGGTTGATTTGCAAAGAATAAAAAGAAGGGTGCAAGTCTGTCTGCGTCTCAAAGGCCGCTGCCAAAGATTCGATGTCGCAGAGGTTTATATTCACCGTTGAAGAAAAAGAATTGCCGGTGAACGGTACCTTGGATTCAAGTGGGATGGCTCGTTGCCATTTGCTTTGATTCTCAATAACCAGAGCTGTCAGTTGATGGGTTCCAATGACGTCCTGCAAAAGAGGAGCAGTCACCTGATAGTCGAACATTAACACCATGCCACAGGTCAGCTTTGGGAAGAATGGTTCCCCGGAATTGATCTGTCCACTATCATAAACGCCATCTGGGGCAACTCCTGTGTACATGAACAATCCGGTCTGCTGATATTGGATGTCATCCGGGGCATTTCTGAAGACAGGATTGGCAAACGAAAAGATCCCCAGCACCAGGGATGCCAAAGCCAGTAGACCCAGGATAAAGAAAAGCGCCTCAATCGTTCCGCTGATTTTTTTGGATTTTCGCTCAAGGGGTCGGTTGCCTCCTGATGGTACGGGGGGAGGCATGACGATGGAATAAGATGGGCGTGCCATGTTCTTTTCAGATTTCACCTGTTTACCCTCCTCAGGTTGTAAATGACCAAATAACCATTGCTTGACTGGAGTGAACCGGTTGGATAAAGAATTATGTTTCCTTTTTTTTTTGTTCTTCGACCTGGTGAGCAAAACTGCCATGACTATCGCAACTGTGATCCCAATGACGAGCGTTATTATCCACGGGTTTCGAATCCAAACAACGAATTTCCCTACTGAGGGCAAATATAACCAGGCTTTGCCAATGATTTCTTGCGTGGTCGGTTGATAAGAATCAAACCAGGTATTGTTATCTCCTTTGAGAATAAAACGATCGAGGGTTTGACTGATAATACGGTGGATTACGTACCTTCCGAGGAGCGGGTCCCAGTAAGTGACGATATCGCCCACCGAGTATAAGTTCGCATTCCTCACGATGACCAGGTCGCCTGTGTGGTAAACGGGTTCCATGCTGTTGCCGGTGATCATCACGTAGGATGCCTGACCACCCAAAGGATGGGGGGCGAAAAAGATCCAGGTGAGTGCAACAATCACGAGGGTTGCACCAGCCAGGAATGTGAGAAACCACCGACGGTTAGTATGCACTATTGTCCAGCTTAAAAAAGATCTGTTGAAAAAAGACCTGCACCTCCATCTTACACCACGTATTGCATCCGTGAAAGATGGTCGTGCAGGTTAGGTTCCGTGTGTGACCAAGTCAATTCTTGATCAGCGGAAGGCATTTCTTATGGATCAATGATACGAATCGAAGAATGCCTTAGTGGATAATTCGTTAATTACTGGCAATCACGCGCAATTGATCAGCAGCTAATACTGTGACTGCTCCACCGACAGTGCATGAGACCGAAGTTCCACCGGTGATTGTGCAGCCATAGTACGTTGTACCAGCCGCCACAAGTTTCACCTTAACAAGAGTCGCGGCATGGTCGAGGGTGAAATCAACGGTATTGATTTTCGATGGATCAGTTGCATCTAACGTGTAGTGGATTGCACTGACTACATACCCACTGATTGTACCCTGACCATCGCCTGCATATGTATCCGGCACAGTGTTAGCCGCAGCGAATGCATACGTGAAACCAGAAAGTGATAATGCGATGATTGCAATGAAAACGATTTTGACTGTATTTTTTGTGAACATTTTTGTCTCCTTTTATTTCCTAGATATGCAAATAGTATATGGTCAAATTCCTAAGAAACGCATTACAAAAAAATTACAAAAATAGTATACGAGACCCAAAAATTGCAATTTCATTACTAACTTGATTTGGGACCCTTTGCAAAGTTGCCTAATTATATCTGCAGTTTCAAATCCTTGACGTTATTTGCCCTCGGTCATCATTCATTACGAGAGCTGCAAGTGAAGCTAGAAATTTGAACATCCGGAATCTAAAATTCTTGATTCGTTTTTCGAAAAAATTGGGAACGAAAAACGAATCCTTGCGCAAAAACCGTGCAAGGACTGCGCTTACAAGTACAGCTCGCCTGTAACGAATGTGATCCTGAGCAAATGAACTTCTCTGGGCTGCTATCGCAAGTGAAGTTCGCTTGTAATTCGTTCTCTCCCCGAAAATGCGTATAGCCATATAATATAGATATAGGTCCAATTTTATTGGAGAACAAAAATACTATAATGTCAAATATTTTTTAGGGGGCTAATGGTTATTTTCTGCGACTTTTTTAACCTGGTGATGAAACCAATGCATGATGACCGGTTCATATCGGCGAACCATCAAAACGGAGCAAGGGGCTTGTTCTACTACCTGATCGTCGACCTTGCCGAATAAATAACGGCGTGAATCCCATTCTTCTGAAGCGCCGATGACGAGCAGATCATAGTGAGAAACGGCCACATTTTGCAGGATGCTGGCTGAGAGTGAATCGGCCACCGCAACATCGATCTTCACACCCAAAGGAATATAACCGAGCTCATCTTCAACGATTTCCTCAAGGAGACATTTTTGATCCTGGAGCTCTTCGGGGCTGCATGTGGATGGGCAGGTCCTCAGGATGTGCAAGCGAGCCCTTTCCATTTGAGCGATTTCATACGCCATTTGGATGGCAAGGCGGGAATGGGGGCCACCACCGACGGGTACCAGGATATTCTTGATCTGCTTAAACTGCTTTTGTTGAAAAACAGCGACATTGGTCTTGGCTGAAATCAGAACTTCGTTGACTACATTATGCGCCAGGGAAGCTTTGCTCAATTTCCCCGGCCAGCCCATCAGTACCAGGTCCACCTTGCCTTCGACATGGATCTCATCCAGAATGCTTTGAGCCAAATCGTGGGTGGAATGGATTTTTGTATAAAGGGCAGCCCCACTTTTACGGGCAAGCTGGACAATCTTGTTGATCAAGCCATTGGTCTGGGGGTTGTCCATTGGCAGCAGACCGCCATTTTTGCCGTTTGATTTTTCGGTGAAAACAGAGGTGCACGCAAATACACAAATGCTGGCATCTTTTGAGCGTTCCACAATGATGGAACCAATCCGCACCAGACCTTCGGCGGTTTTCGGATTCGCCACAGGGACGAGGATACGACTGCTACAGCTTTCCAAATAGCTACGATTGAGAGTCTTCGTTCTTTTTAACGCTTTGGAAACAAAGTAATAGATGCTAAAAAGGACCAAGATACCTACCAGAAAGAGCAGGGGGCGGATCTGGGAAAATGCGATGATGAACAGACATACCGCGGCTGCCAGGTAGGCAGTTAAGGGAAAGAGCGGTACTTTGAAGGGACGAATGAGATCAGGAAATCGTTTCCTCAAAACAGGCAAGGAGAGACTGGCAAAAAATAACACGAACAAGTAGCCTGCACTGGAGATGTAACTCAAAAATTCCACCAATCCAATCGCAGCGATCAGCGCACTGACCAACCCTACCATGATGATGGCTATGAAAGGAGTACGCCAGGGGCTCAGCCGGGATAGCGATCGTGGCCAGGTGCCATCGCGGCTGAGGGTGAAGGCTTCGCGGGTTGCGCTGAGCATTGCAGAGTTTATCGTCGTCAAGGTTGCGATCAGCCCAGCAATTGCCATAAGCGCAACTCCAACGCCGGGCCAAAAACGCCTGACGGCATCTGTGAGAGCTGTATCGGAACCTGCCAGTTGGTTAATCGGGACTGTGCCAATGGTCACCAATCCAACCAGTGTATAGAGCACTACACAAACTGTCAGGCTGATGAGGATGGCCCGGGGTATATTGCGGTTCGGATTGGATACTTCCTCCGCATCATCTGCGATGACTTCAAAACCGATATAAACGTTATAAGTAAGGGCAATTGCCATCATCATCATGCCCAGATAAGCGATTGGGTTTTGAATCGTAAGAATTTCACGGCTGGCGATGAAGGTTTCCCAGGTAAACCCCCCGGGCTTCGTAAAGCCAAAATAAAGGAATGCAATAAATATCAGCAATAGAGTACTTCCGAGTACTATCTGGAGATTGCCAACCAGGCTGACTCCCGAAACATTCATGATGGTGAAAAGCACTATGACGGCTATCGCCACAGGGACAATGGGTGCAGCCGGAAAAAAAACCTGAACCGAATAAGCAAATCCAGTGGCAGAAAGCGCTGCAAAAAATGTACTGGACAGGCAATCCATTGTGCCCACGAGGAAACTGAGGAGGTTATTACCAAAGGCCTCGCGCACATAGGTCATGGCACCACCCGTTTCTGGATAGGCAGTAGCTAGTTCACAATAGTTCAGCGCCACACTATAACTGAGCAAACCCCCAATCAAAAATGCCAGCACGGTATAAGGTCCTGCAATTGCGGCTGCGTGACCGGTCATGACAAATATGCCTGCTGCAATCGTCCCGGCAGTACCGAGCATTACAACCTGCAGCAGATTTAATTGTCTTCTTAAACGGCGTTTGCTCATTTTTCTCTATGAGGAATATTTCAATGGCAGCAGAGCAGCCATTATTAGTCTAGATTTATTAGTTTAGGTCGTTTTGAAAATTAGACAAGAAACAAATGTCACTATTCCAATGTCCATGATAAGGGGCAGGGCGATGAACCTGATGTTAGAAAAGATGGAGATCATAGCTTTTAAGTGAGCGAAAAATTCGAACTTGGGTTCGTTGATATAATTCTTGGAGGGGCATAAGGGCTGTTGTAATCTGATAGTTTGGAGACTGGAAGGTTGGATATAAATACGATTTGCGTTCCGTGCCAAAGTTGTGGCTCTATATTGCCAAACGGAGTTGAAAATTGAGCGCTTACACGGAAGATTTCTATTCCAAAAGGCATGAGAGAACCTTATATTCTGCCAACACAATCCTCTCCATCGTACTAGCGGCATTGCCGAAAGTGAGATCGGCGGCGGACGTGGGATGCGGGGTGGGGACCTGGCTATCTGTCATGATGGAAAAAGGAATCAAGGATGTGATGGGTCTCGATGGGGAATGGGTCGAGGCAAGTATGCTCGTCATCCCCACAGAAGCCTTTGTCAAAACTGACCTGAACAAGTCAATCCGCGTGCGCCGGCGATTTGACCTTGCGATCTCCCTCGAAGTTGCCGAACATCTATCCGCTGAGCGAGCCAAGGGGTTTGTCCACGATGTGACCAGGCTGGCGGATTTCATCTTGTTTTCGGCTGCCGTACCATTCCAGGGTGGCAGGAACCACATCAACGAGCAATGGCAGGACTACTGGGTGGGGCTGTTCGCAGCGGAAGGATACGGCGCCCACGACGTCATCCGGCCGAAGATTTGGAATGACAGCAAAATGCCATTTTGGTATCGGCAAAATACTTTAATGTTTGTGAAGAAAGAAAGAGCCAAGGAAATTAAATTTGGACCCGGCGAGAAGGCAAATAATTTATCCCTTTACTCAGTGGTTCACCCGGATCTGTATATGCGAAAGGTCGCTGGATATAAACCGCCGAAGAAGAGCTTCCGGGCAGTCCTTGCTGATCTCTATGGCAGGGGAAAGCGAAGGCTCAAAAGGAT
>JBGQAS010000056.1:0-8552 GCA_041494435.1 Anaerolineaceae bacterium
CCGAGGTCCAGTCGGTGTAAAACCCGGTCGAGTTCATAAATGGTATCGGGGCGGGGAAAGAGGACCTGCAGAATGTGTTTTTCCATCGCCACGATGAGCAGGCGGGGACCGGCGAGCTCTTCGGCGACTACCGGGGGTTGCTGGGTAGGTTCCTGTTGGACAGGTCTTCGGCGACGAAGTTGGGTGGCTATTGGAGAGCCGGTCAGCGTTCGTTCATCCACCTTGAGAAGGCGGGCCAGTTGCTGGCGGTAGGCATCCCTTTCCACCGGGTCGGGGACATCCGCGATGAGCGGCATCACCTGCTGGGCAACCTCGCGTTTTTCCTTGGCGTCGTTCAGGTTGTGGGAGGCAGCCAGAGTTTCCATCACGTGCACCACGATGGGCTTGGCATTCTGGATGATGGCTTCCCAATCCTTGGGGTTCGCCAGGGCAACCTCATCCGGGTCGCGGCCGGGTGGGAGTGTGGTCACACGAACATCCGCTTGCAAGCGTGCTTCATGGCGCAGCAGGCCTCGGGCATCGAAAACCAATTCCTCGCCGTGATCCATGGCAGTCCGGGCAAGTTCCAAGCCACGCAGGGTGGCTTTTTCGCCGGCAGCATCCGAGTCCAACGCCAGGACGATCTTGCGGGTAAAACGCTTGAGCAAACGAAGCTGGTCTTCAGTAAGAGCCGTGCCCATGGGCGAGATTGTGTTGGGAAACCCGCCTTGATGGAGGGCAATGACATCCAGGTAGCCTTCGACGATGACAGCCTGCTCCTGCTGGCGGATGGCTTTGCGTGCCTGATCCAGCCCATACAACAAGCGTCCTTTATCAAACAGTACAGTTTGAGGGGAATTCATGAACTTGGGGACGTCGTTGGGGTCGAGGATGCGCCCGCCGAAGCCGCACATCTTGCCCATGCCATCCCGGATGGGGAAGAGGATGCGGTTGTGGAACTTGTCGCGGTAACCGCCCGAATCCTTTTCAACGATCAAGCCTGCCTGGAGCATCTCCTCATTGGTATAACCCTTGGAAGTGAAATGTTCCATGGCGGTATCCCAACCAGTGGGGGCATAACCCAAGCCGAAAGTTTCCACAGTACTTGCAATCAATCCACGCTTGAACAAATAATCGAGAGCGGGTTTTCCAGCGGGAGTTTGGGTGAGGGAATGCCGGTAGAATGTGACCGCATCTTCGAGCAAGGTACGCAGCTGGGAATGTTCTTCCTCTTGAGCTATCTTTTCGGGGGTGGGAGCCTCCAGGCGGACACCGGCTTTTTCAGCCAGATATTTCAGTGTGGTGGGAAAATCCCAGCCCTCTTTTTTCATGACGAACTTGAAAATATCACCACCCTCGTTGCACGCGCCGAAACAGCGCCAGGTGCCGGTATCGGGGAAGACCGAAAAGGCGGGGGTGCGGGAGTTAGGGTGGAAGGGGCAAAACCCGCTATAGTTCTTGCCGGTCTTGCGCAGTTTTACGGATTGCGAGACCAGCTCAACGATATCTATGCGGGATTTGATTTCATCAACTACGGTCATGGTAGAACCATTTTATATTAAATGCAGAAGAATGGTGAGGTCAGATTCGTTTCTTTGAAACAAATAAGAAACGAATCGCTCAGGATCTTCTTCATAATATAACTTCCTGTTAATCTGCTCAGACATTCGTTCCCATGAAACGAATTGAACCGATCAATTCAATTAGATCCAATTCGTCCTCTTCTATATTAAAGGGTATACAACTGAATAATACTTGGCCTTTTAGGAGAAAGTGCTGCTATAAAGTTGGTAAGGTACCAAAATACATTATAGAATATCAGTTCTATTTGTCAAGAGGGTAAATTAACTTCACCCTCACCCCATCTCTTATCCGCCCCTGCCCATGTTGGACACACCTTAGTCGGTGTGGGGGTTGGTGGGGATGGGCTTGGGGAGCACTCAAGAGTGTGCAAAATGCGCAAGGGCGGAGGGGGAGGGCGAAACGAGGGCTAAGCCCTCTTAAATCTAGGGTCTTAAGACGAGGGCGAGCCGTCCTCATGAAGCGAGGATCTACGAGCGCATCACCCCCTAAGAACGGGGACTCCGCACCCTGAGGAACGGGTGCTTAAATCCGTCGAGGCGAAGCGAAGGGAGCAAAGGGCGATTTGTCAGCCCTCTCAAATCTAGGGCTTTGGACTGGTGATTGGGGCCGGCAGAAGTAATATTTGGTTCTACCAAACCTGAAGAATTTTGAAAAGTAAAAGTATTCCATTATTTATTACAAATTCAATTTAGAACTGGCTGATAAAGAGTTTAATAAATATATTATTATATTGTGTGAAATATTAGATAATTTCAAATAATGTACTATAATATTGGTATAATAATCGATACTGAGATGACACAATGTTTGGCTTGGAAATAACAAGCACTCTAATTGGCGATAACTTGTTACTATTCCAACCTTTCGAAAAGGATGCTTCACATGAATATCAATATTTCGCAAGTTAAGCAATTTCACGGTCACATGTGCCCCGGCTTGGCCATTGGTATCCGCGTAGCGGAACAAGCTATAGTGGAGATGGGCGAACGCCCTGGTGATGAAGAAGTTGTCGCGATTGTTGAAACAGATAACTGTGCAGTGGATGCTATCCAATTTATTACCGGCTGCACATTTGGAAAAGGTAACCTGATTCACTTAGATTACGGCAAAAACGCCTTTCGATTCATCCGTCGCAGCGATGGCAAAGCCATTCGTATTCGCGTAAAACCGGATATATTGAACCCGCTCAAACCGGATGAAGATCAGCTGATAAAACGCTGGCGGGAAGGTACCACGAGCGAAATGGAAAAGCAAGAAGCCGTCCGTCTGCAGAAGGAGCGCACAGAAATGATTTTGAATGCGCAGTTGACTGATTTACTTGAAGTCCAATCAATCCAGCCAGAAATTCCTGCCCGGGCTAGAATTTTTGACTCAGTCAACTGCACACGTTGCGGAGAAAAGACCATGGAAACGCGCTTGCATCTTTTGGAAGGGAAAACCTACTGTCCAGAGTGCTTTGAGGAGCTGATGAAAGGATGAACCCTTCGTAAGATACTCTCTACCCTATCTTGGACAATATCCATAACCTGACCTTAATTGAGTTTGTAGTGGAATAAACAAATGAAACCGACCGCTATTGATTCAGCCAAACCCGATAACCTTATATCTGCTGAAATGCTTGTTGGGCATAGGCTTCGAGAATTGCGTACTAGACTGGGGTTTTCGCTTCGAGTGTTGGCGAATCGCAGCAGTCTAAATGTAAACACCCTCAGTCTGGTCGAAAATGGGAAATCTTCTCCTTCAGTGAGTACACTTCAGCGGCTTGCCCTAGCTCTGAAAGTACCCATTTCTTCTTTCTTTGAGTCAGACCTGACTAATAAGCATGTGGTTTTTACGCCAGTTAACCAACGTCCGCAGGCAACTTTTGGCAGCACTAAGATGCAAAACCTTGCCAAAGATTTGGCTGGTAGTACAGTTCAGTCGTTTGTGGTTGCTTTGCAGCCTGGAATGGGCAGCGGAGATCGGATGATCGTCCACACCGGGCATGAATTTGTCTATTGCCTGAGCGGGTCCATCCAATACCAGATTGAACAGGAGGAATATGACTTAAAACCAGGTGATAGCTTGGTGTTTGAAGCACAGCTACCCCATTGTTGGGAGAACAAAGGCGACGATACTGCTCAAATCTTGCTTATTCTCTACCCAACCGATGAGCGTGAAGAGTCGGGTGGGAGACATTTCTCACTTGAAACCATGAAAAAGGAGTTATCTATGAAAATTGCAGTCATTACCGATGATGGCAAAACCATCAGCCAGCATTTTGGCCGAGCACCTTATTATGAGGTGATCACTATTGAAGAAGGAAAAATTGTTAACCGCGAGAGGCGCGACAAGATGGGGCACAATCAATTCAGTGCTGAATCTCATGTGGAAGAACCACACGGCGCAGACCACGGGATGGATTCGGCTTCCCACAATAAACATGTAAGTATGGCAGAGACTATTGCAGATTGTAATGTGCTGCTTTGTGGTGGAATGGGGATGGGTGCTTATGAAAGCATGCGCCGCCTGAACATTCAACCTGTTGTCACCGATTTGCCTGACATCGATGTTGCAGTCCAGGCGTTTATTGATGGAAAATTGATAGATCATACTGAACTACTTCATTAGAATAATTGGAAATAAAATCAGAAATTGCAAATGACCTTATAGCAATAAATAATTTGCTAACATCAACGGAACTGCTATGTTAAAAGGTTCATCTATTATTTAGATTTGACATAAAAAACCTCTGTGATATCGAACAGTAATCCTTTATTAAATATTTTGCTCTTAAGTCTAATGGCCAGCCTTGGTACAGACCTGGGAGGTCTGATTGCTATTATCCACAGGCCCGGTAGACGGTTCTACGGGTTGCTCATGGGGATCACGGCTGGGGTCATGATTTGCCTTTCTTTTCTGGAACTGGTGAAACAAGCCTGGGATTTGGCAGGACCCTGGACTGCGACCATCGGCTTTGGCATAGGTGCAACTTTCATGTTCCTGCTTGATCACTTTGCTCCCCACATTCACTTTGGGGAAAAAGAAATTCTTGGAAAAAAAGATCAAATCACAATTAAAGCTCCTATTGAAATTACCCGCGGGAGACATCGATTTGGACAGCTGCATCGCCAAAACCAAATTCTGGACCAAAAATTGGTGAATACTGGCATGCTGTTGGCGATCGGGATTACACTTCATAATCTTCCTGAAGGCATTGCCGTCGGAGCCGGTTATTTACATAATCCAAAATTCGGTTTATTTATTGCAATTGCCATTCTGCTGCATAATATTCCAGAAGGAATAGCTACTGCTTTACCATTATGCAAGGGTGGCGTAAATCGGTGGGATGCTTTTAAGGTGGCGTTTTTATCCGGTTTGGCTGAACCCGTTGGGGCTTTGCTGGCGAGCTTGTTTTTAGTTTCTTTTCAATACCTGGTTCCGGGTGCGCTGGCATTTGCCGGTGGCGTCATGGTTTTCATTACTTTGGATGAATTAATCCCAACAGCAAGGGAGTATGGACATGAGCACTATGTTGCCATCGGAATAATAATAGGGTCACTATTTGTCTTTATTCTGTCGGGAATTTTCGGAGTTTGATAATTTTATCATTGACTTCAAATCTAGATTCATTCCCACCAAAAATTATTGTGATCAAATAAAATGTAACGTTGAAGGGAATCAATCCTTTAACCTACTGATACAGGCAGGTTACATTTTTCAGTTAGTTGAATAGAGGATGTTAATCTGACGGTGAAAGGGACAAACCCTATCCATGCACATTTTCTCTCGTAAATTTATGACAAATGGTCGAAATAATGATCGAACGAAAACCGGTGAATAATAGCTGCGCAATCGCACCCACAGAAAGCGATCAAGGGAAGGTGATGCCATGCCCAGGAAAGACTATAATGGATAAGCAGCTAGCCACGACGAACAAAGCTATCCAATGGATCATGCAGTAAAATTTAAAGAAGAATCGTTCAGCAAGAATGGATCTGAGGCGAGTCAAGAAATATAAAGTCAGGAGGTGACAAATGGAGATCTTTCCTCATCTTGAAATTGGATGGCTCAACGGCTGGATTCTATTGGCTGTTGAGTTCCTGGTCGAGGGGTTCCTGCTGCTGGTCTTTCCCAAAAATGTCGTATCCCGATTGTTTGACAGGTCTGGCTGGAACAAGAAACAAAGGGTCTTCACAATTGTCGGCAAGGTATTTTCCCTGCTTTGCCTGGTCTTGATTGCCCTCACTCCCTTGAAAGTTCATTCTATTTTATTTATAGCGGGATTAGTGCTATACGTTATTGGCATCATTGGTCTCGTAGTCGCCATGTTGAATTTCAGGAATACTCCACCTGACCAGCCGGTGACCAAGGGAGTATACAAGATCTCCAGGCACCCTCAGATCTTCTCACTATTCATCCTTTTTCTGGGAGTCTGTATTGCGATAGGCTCATGGCCAGCTCTGATTGCGTTACTTTTTTCCAGGTTGTTCCAGCATTTTGGCATCCTGGCAGAGGAAGAGGCATGCTCAAGGCAATATGGTGAGCCATATCGTGCTTTCATGAAACGAGTCCCGCGCTATTTTCTCTTTTTCTAAAGGATGATCTTGATAGTGTTGAGGTGACAAGGAAAATGAATACTCAAAAGAAGCTACTTTCCCCGCGCGTCATCATCCAACTATTGTTCTTCATTGTTCTCATACCATTTTTGCCACTTTTGATCTCCTGGCACTGGGACTGGTGGGAAGCCTGGGTCTATGGCATCCTTTCCGTCCTAGGATTCGTGGTCAGCCGGGTACTGGCTGCGCGACGCCATCCTGACCTGATCGCTGAACGATCTCGTTACATGCAGCAGGAAAATATACAATCCTGGGATAAACTCCTGGCTCCTCTGATGGGATTGGCGGGAATCCTGGTGATGGTGGTTACTGGTTTGGATGAGCTGCTGGACTGGTCACCCAATTTCAACTTATGGGTGAAGATTCCTGCGCTGGTGTTTATCTTGGGGGGATATGCCCTGTCATCCTTTGCATTGATAGAAAACCGTTTCTTCTCTGGTACGGTCCGCCTTCAGACCGATCGAGGGCAACGGGTTGTATCGAGCGGACCCTACAGCTGGATGCGGCATCCTGGTTATGCAGGGGCGATGCTGACATATCTGGCAACTCCTCTCTTTCTGGATTCGGCATGGGCATATATACCAACATTAATAACATTAGGCCTTTATGTAATTCGCACCGCTTTGGAAGATAATTTCCTGCAGAATGAATTGGAAGGCTACCGCGATTATGTAAAACAGGTGCGTTTTCGCTTGTTTCCGGGATTATGGTGACACTCTTGAGCTTCATGCCGCCTAAATTGATAGCAGACTGAGGGAAATTCGGGCCCTCTTAATACTAGGGTCTATGGACTGGTGATTGGGTCTGACTGGCAAAGGTGAGGTTGGCTGAGTGGCAAAAAAAACACTTTCTGAGTATTTTCAGGAAGCACTTTTCGAAAACCTGCTCGTACCGCAAGTACTGCGGTATCTCGCGGTGTACGGTCTTGAAACAAATTTAAGTTAACCCGCTTTTATTCTCCCCCTATGGAGAGGGGGAGATTTTATTAGAGCCTCCAGCGAAAACGCCTGGAGGAGCAACCGTTTCTTTATTAAGAGGTCAAACCCAGCGTCGACGAGAGATTGCTTCGTGAAGGGAAAAGCGCCCTTCTCTCGCAATGACAAACACAGAAGAAAAGTTATCCACAGTTCTTTAAGGCAATTGCCTTGAAAACCACAGTCACCTGATATAAAATGAGACTGTCCATTCCCCCAAACTTAACCAAGGGGGGTTATTATTTGTAGCAACAAAAAAAACGAAACACCCACCGACATGTCCTTTGTTCACCTGCATTTGCATACGGAATATTCCCTACTTGACGGATTCAGCAACGTCAAGAAGCTAATGGACCGCGTCAAGCAATTCGGCATGCCGGCTGTTGCCATCACAGACCATGGCACCATGCATGGGGTGGTGGAGTTTTACAACCAGGCGAAAGAACAAGAAATCAAACCCATTATCGGGGTAGAAGCATATTTAGCAGCTCGCGGGATGCACGACCGGGACAGCGTGCAAGACCGACAGTCTCATCACGTGATCCTATTAGCGGAGAATGATACCGGGTATCACAACCTGCTCAAGATCTCCAGCGCTGCTCAATTGGAAGGCTTTTACTACAATCCGCGCATCGACCATGAATTCCTGGCGAGCCATTCCGAAGGACTGATCTGCTCTTCGGCGTGCATGGCTGGCGAACTACCCCGCCTGATCGTCGAACGGGGCGAGGATGCCACCCGAAAAGCGATGAAATGGTATTTCGATCTGTTCGGTCGGGACCGTTTCTTCCTCGAACTGCAGGACCACAAGATCCCTGAATTGCCCAAGATCAACCAAACCCTGATCAAACTGGGAAAAGAATTCAACGCTCGATATATTGTTACCAACGATTCCCATTATATTAACCAGCAAGACGCACGATTGCAGGATATCCTGCTGGCCATCCAAACCGGCAAGCTGCTCTCCGATCCCACCCGCTTCCGCATGTCGGACGATTCGTATTACCTGCGCAGCGCTGAGGAAATGACCGCGCTGTTCCCGGAACTCCCCGAAGCGGTGCAAAACACGCTCGAAATCACGGAACGCTGTAACGTGGAGATCGTCCAGGGGAAATATCACCTGCCGAACTTCACGGTGCCTGATGGTTATACCCCCTCCACCTACCTGCACATGTTATGCGAAGAGGGATTCAATAAGCGCTATGGCGAACGTGCAAAGGATGAGACCATCCGTAAACGCTTCGAATACGAGCTCAAGGTCATCGATGACATGGGGTTCGCAGCGTATTTCCTGATCGTGTGGGACTTGTGCCGATACGCGATCGAGCATGGTATCTGGTACAACGTCCGCGGATCGGGCAACGGTTCGATGGTGGCATACGTGCTGAACATCACCTTCGTCGAGCCGCTAAGCGAG
>JBGQAS010000316.1:0-3101 GCA_041494435.1 Anaerolineaceae bacterium
ATCAACCGCCTGGAAGAATTTGATAGTGGCAGAATTGTGGTCGATGGCATCCCGCTGGATAATACAAAGAATATCAATGCAGTCCGTACCGAAGTGGGGATGGTGTTCCAGCAGTTCAACTTGTTCCCCCACCTGACCGTGATTGAAAACCTGTGCCTGGCACAGCGCATCATCCGCAAACGCGATAAAAAGGAAGCCCTGGAAATTGCCGAGAAATTGCTGAAGAAAGTCGGCATCCCCGAAAAAGCAAAAATGCACCCCACCCAGCTCTCGGGCGGTCAACAGCAACGTGTGGCTATCGCCCGCGCCCTGGCTATGAATCCACGGATCATGCTGTTCGACGAACCCACCAGTGCTCTGGACCCCGAAATGATCCAGGAAGTGCTCGATGTTATGAGCAAACTGGCTGAAGAAGGTATGACCATGGTGGTGGTTTCGCATGAAATCGGGTTTGCCAAAGCCTGTGCCGATCGTGCCATCTTGATGGACGGCGGCAAAATAATAGAAGAAGCCACCCCGGAGATCTTGTTCAACAAACCCAAGCACGAAAGAACCAAAGCATTTCTGTCCAAAGTTTTGGGATAAAGACAGTTCCTCGATCAGCCCGGCCTTCACGCCGGGCTGTTTTATCGTTAATCGTGGAGTTATTGGTACACTGCCATGTTCGAAGGATACATAGAATTCAGGTGTACCGAGTCCCGTTTCGGTAAACTCACTCCCTTGTTAAATTGCTAGCGAGACTTGGGAAAACCAAACCTAACAATGAAATAGCGTTATAAATCGTTAAATTCTTGTTTTTAAGCCATTTTTTGACTTTTGGTTTCAAATGTGCTATTCTTGCTTGTAATTAATTCATATTCAGGCAGGGTAAATGCAACGCGAAAGAGTTTCCGAAAATGTTTATTGGTTCCAATCCGAGGTTTACGCCCAGGTGACAGCAGGTGCAGTTATCGGCCCGCAATGGGCGGTGATTATCGACACACTGGCTTTGCCCGATGAAACCCTAGCCATGCGGGCATTCATCGAAGACCAATTGATCGTCCCCGTACGCTATGTGATCAATACTCATTACCATGCGGATCATTCCTGGGGAAGCTGCTTTTTCCCCGGAGCCACCGTCATAGCACACAGCCTTTGTGCCAAGTTAATCAAAGAAAACGGGCAAATTGCCCTGGAAAACGCGCGCAGGCAGAACCCCATCTACAAGCAGGTCAAACTGGTACCCCCTCACTTGATGTTCGATGAGGGGATGTTATCCCTCCGGGTGGGTAAAAAGAATCTGATCCTCAGCCCGACAAGCGGTCACAGCCCCGATGGGATCTCTGTTTTGGTGGAAGAAGACAGAGTGTTATTTGCGGGAGATGCCTTCATGCCGCTCCCGTATTTTGTGGACGGAAACATCGACGACCTCACCGCGACCATCAAGCGAATTGGCAAGATGGGACTTGAAAATATCGTCCAGGGACATGGAGACGTCATCCTGCGCGGAGAGATCGACGAAGCTGTCAAGCAGGATCTGAATTACCTCACTTTGTTGCGTAAGGGTGTAAAAAGTGCCATCAAGAAGCGCAATCTAGCTGAGGCACTCGATGCAGTGACAATTGAATCGTGTGGAAAAAGCCGGGTCTTTTTGGGTGGAGTGGCTCACGAACTGCACAGGCGTAATGTTCTGATCCTTGCTCAACAAATGGCGAAAGAAGAAGGCATTCCCATTCAAACTGAAATCGAAGCCGATCCGGAGCATTAGTTCAAATGGAAATTTTGCTCGAATGCGTAACGCATCCGAGCTTTTTTTTACTCAAATTCTATTCAAGTATTTCAAGGATGACAGGGGAAAAGGAAGTGTCCTGGATTTCCCAGGCTTTTGCTTGCCAGACCCCATCTTGTTGGAACCAGATCAACATGACCACATCCGGGTAAAGGTACTCCGCCAAATCCGTTGTGGAAGGTTCACCTCCCCCCTGCGGATGCGAATGGTAATAAGCCAATAGATCGATGCCCAATTTCTCCATAGATAGGAAAGCATCTAGTTGAGATTGCGGTTCCATGCGGAACCGGGTAGCCGAATGAAGTTCATTTTCAATGGGAAAGTGTTTACTGACGCGGCAATCCTTGCCTGCAAGCAGGCCACAAACTTCCTGAGGTGCCATGGACACTGCATGCTGCTGCATGCTCTGCCAGGTCACCAGGGGGATACACAATCTATGTTCGCTCATAAGCGGATCAGGACAGTTGCGATAAGAAAGACTCCACCCGAAATTACCGGATCCAGCCACAACCCTCGACCTTTTCGCTTTTCAGCAAAAGAACCAGCAAGGGATGTGAGGCTGTATGCAGCACCGGTAAGGATCAGTCCATAACGCAACGGGGAAAGGGGAAGGTAGTGTAAACCTAATCCAAGTTGGGAAACGATCATGGAGAGACCAATCGCCCAGGACCAGCACCATTTCCCGTTTAGACGCAAGTAGAGCGTACGTAAAGCAACCAGGAACATGGTAGGAGTGAGTGCAGCCAAAACCAGGTACAAACGCACACTCGCGCCTTTAATGGCAACCGTTAGTACAAGATAAAGGGCAAAGGAGAGAGCCGTGAGGGCGATTCCAGCAGGGATAATGCGCAAGTCTTGCAGGTCCACAGCGATGTATTCCGCCAGGAACACCAACACGAGCAACGCTCCACCCAATCCAAATACCACCCACCATCCAGGTCCCACCTGCAACCGGCTGAGGGGCACCCCAATCACCCACGCAGTCAATCCCGGCAGAAAGAGATGGGTGATCCGGGTTCTCCCTGAATAACCAGGATGAGTCTGCAACAACCAGTCGGTGCCTACCACTGCCAGGGCAGCAGCAACGAACGAGACGATGGTGGCAAAATTGATGGGCAAGTCGAAAATAATCCCGGTGATGGTGATGTTGAACTTGCCGGAGGGGATGTTGACGAAGGGGATAATGGCGTATGCCAACAGGATAGTTGCCACCAGGATGCTGAGCCGACCGTTTTCGGGGTACTCACGGGATCGCTGCATGCTGTGATTGTAACCCGAATCCGAACTCGGAAAGCCGTTTTTGAAGGTTGAAGCCGGGCTATGGTAAAATAAA
>JBGQAS010000001.1:0-26698 GCA_041494435.1 Anaerolineaceae bacterium
AACCACGTAGCTGAAGGGGTGAAAATGGCGAAGAAATATCATTTACCTTCGCGGATTGTATCCATGATTCAGGAACATCACGGGACTTTGATCACACGATTTCAATATGGTCGTGCCCTCGAACAAACCAAGAAAATTGACCCCTCCAAATTCAGATACCCAGGACCCACACCGAGCTCTCGTGAAGCGGGTATTCTCATGCTTGCGGATAACGTCGAAGCGAAAGCCCGCGCAGAAGTCCCTAAAAATGAGTCTGAATTGAAGGATCTGGTAAGTAAAGCAATCGAGTATTGCGAAAAAGAAGGTCAGTTGGACAATAGCAATTTGACCCTCAATAACTTGATTAGGATTTCAGAATCGTTTGTATCCACCTTGAAGAATTCGTATCATCCCAGGTTGCAATATCCAGATCTAGAAGCTAAAGAATTACTGCCCAACAATGGCTAAGTCACTTTTTACTGAGCCCAACTTACAAATCCGTATCCCTCTAAAGTATCGCTTCCATGTATCTCAATCTGAAGTATTCAATACGTTGACCGTATGCAGGAAAATCCTCGGTCAGAAAGATATTTACGATCTCTCTGTCGTCTATACGAATAATAAAAAAATTCAAGCACTTAATAAGAAGTATCGGAAAATCGATAAACCCACCGATGTGCTTTCCTTTCCCTTGGGAGCAGTTGATCCGGAATCAGGTCGAAAAAATCTAGGGGATATATTTATTTCCGTTCCAAAGGCAAAAATCCAGGCGCAGGAGTTAAACCATCCTGTCAAGGCAGAATTAGCAATCCTATTAATCCATGGTTATTTGCATTTAAATGACTTCGATCATGATACCGATCCAAAAAAGAAAAAGATGTGGTCCATCCAGAATCAAATCTTTTCTGCAGTAATGGCATCAAAAAATATATGAGGGAAAAATGACAGAAATGCTGTTTGGAACCGTTGGTTCACCAATTTCGACTCCCGTCAAACCGGGGGGCAGCATTGGGGCCATCAGCCAGATCGCTGCACTCGGTTTAAGCGCGTATGAACTTGCCTGGGTTCAGTCAGTTCGGATCAGTGAAAGTACCTGCGAAGCCATCAAAAATCACGCGGTAGCCAACCATGTGGCTTTGAGTGTTCATGCACCCTACTACATCAATCTGAATGCGGATGATGAAGAATGGCCCAAATCCCGAAAACGTCTGACAGATGCTGCATATTTCGGTTACCTGGCAGGAGCAACAGATATCGTTTTTCACCCGGGTAGCTATTTCAACCGTCCTCCTGCCGAAGTCTTGGAAAAAGTCATCCCGCGGCTTGAAGGAGTTGCTGAAGAGTTGGTCGGGAAGAATGTCAAAGTGACCTTGCGACCCGAAACGATGGGCAAATCCGCCACACTTGGTACGCTGGATGACATTTATGCCATGCATCAGAAGATCCAGAACGTGCTGCCTGCGGTTGATTTTGCACACCTACACGCCCGCCGAGGCGATGGATCTTTAAACACATACGCTGAATGGTCAGTCATCCTTGAGAATTATCTGAAGGTGCTGGGGCCTGAATACGCCAATAAATTCCACATTCATCTTTCAGGAATTGAATATACGCAAAAAGGCGAGAAAAATCACCTGCCAATATCGGAGTCGGATCTAAACGTAAAAGAACTATTCAAAGCTCTAAAAAGGTTCCATATCAGTGGCAGGATCATGTGTGAAAGCCCTATTCTCGAAGAGGATGCTCTCTTGTTGAAAAAAATCTGGCAGGAAATGCCAGATTAATTCTCAATTTATTTTTAAGAGATCAAATTTTATAAATATTCTCTGAGGTTATGCTCAACGGCATAAGCAGCCGCTTCTGCGCGGTTGCTGACTCCCAATTTGGATAAAATGCTGCTGACATAATTTCTAACGGTGCCTTCGCCTAGGAAGAGGAGCTTGGCAATTTCCCGGTTTGTCCTCCCTTCAGAGACCAACAAGAGGACATTCTTTTCCTGCTGGCTTAGGTTGGCAAACGCCGAAGCTTCCTCATCTTTGACGGCTTTGCGCACTTCCTGGAATACTCGTTGGGTGACTGCTGAATCGAGCATGGCTTCCCCTCGCCCGACCGATTCGATGGCTTTGACCAGGTCTTCCCCACCAATTTGCTTCAAAACATACCCCGATGCCCCTGCCCGTATAGCGGAGAATAGCATTTCATCTTCGGCATAAGAAGTCAGCATCACTACCTTTGTCTCAGGATAATTCTTGGTGATCTCTTCACAGGCTTCGATCCCCGACATCCCCGGCAACCGAATATCCATCAATACGACATCGGGTTTTTGTCGGCTGACCTGCTCCAGGGCTTCCCTCGCCGTGGCTGCCTCTCCGACAATATCAAATTGAGGATGCCTTTCGAGGAGGGATTTCAATCCTAAGCGTACTACTTCATGATCATCAACAATGATGATGCGATATTTCGCCATATTTTCTCCTAATTTGCTAAACATATTATATACGGAATATGGGATAGCAAAAATTAGCGTGTGGTAAACTTAAAGTCAGAAATGATGGACTCCCACAAAGCAATTGTATACGTGGAAGATGACCGGGATTTGATCAATCTCGTGTCTTTGATCCTGAAACGTCGGGGGATCGAAGTAATTGGTGTATCCAACCCCCATTCAGCAATGGACACCATACTGGAAGTTAAGCCACGAGTAATATTGCTGGATTTGATGATGCCTGAAGTGGATGGCTGGGAAATCTACCATAATCTAAAGAACCAGCCTGAAACCAGTGGAATCCCGGTAATCATAATATCCGCCAAGGCACAACCCATCGATCAAGTATTAGGTTTGCATGTTGCCAAAGTCGATGGCTACATTTGTAAACCTTTTCAGCCTGAACAATTAATTGCCACTGTTGAACAGTGGTTAATCCCTGATTCACAACAACAATGACCCTATCCAAAATCGAGAACATCACCGCCCCATTTTCAAGGCCCTTGCATGGAAAGATATGCACGGGTTTCTTCGACCGATTCAAAGGTTTAATGTTCAATAGAGATTTAGCTGAAAATGAATGCATTATTTTGGATGAAGGAACCGAAAGCAAGTTGAATACATCCATTCACATGTTCTTCATGTTATATGACATAGCGGTCGTTTGGATTGATGAGAACTTGAAGGTTGTCGATGCAAAATTAGCCAGAAAATGGAAACCTTATTATGCTCCTTCCGATCCAGCCCGATATGTTTTGGAAGCCAGGACAGGATGGTTTAAGGCATTTCACAAAGGCGATCAACTCCAAATTACGAATGAATAAAAAACTAATCCTCTCCATTTTGTTGACCATTGTTTTGTTAGCCAGCTTGGCTCCTACTAACTTGGCGCAGGCACAAGCTACTGGTCCCACATACATTGTCCAGCCTGGCGATACCTTGAACTCTATCGCAGGGCGTTTTGGAGTTTCCCTTGATGATTTAATCAATGCCAATAATATTGCGGACCCGAATAATATCTCAACAGGTCAACCCCTGATCATTCCCGGTCTAGTTGGAGTCACAGGTACGCTCACGACGCGAGTGATTCCATTAGGGGAAAATTTGCAAACCCTGACTCGAGAATATAAGATCAAACCTTCAACCTTTATTCGATTGAACCGGATCACTTCTCCATCTGAGCTTTATGCGGGTGCCAGCCTGATCATCCCGGTAGAAAACGATACTTCCCCAGCAGTCCAATTCAGCAATTTAGCAAAATCCCAAACCCTGTTGGAATTCGCTGCATCAATGAATGCCAACCCCTGGGAACTCTTACTCAGCAATCAAATAAGTTCATCTTCAGAAGTTTCCGAAACCGATCACATCCTGCTGCCTGGTAATGCAAGTGAAAACGGTTCCAGCCTAGTTTCTCCTTATATCAAATCGATTACAGTTTCTCCTTTGCCTTTGATCCGGGGTGCAACTATTGAAATAAAGCTCACCACCTCTTTTCCCATGCTACTTTCCGGCTCATTGAATGGCATTGACTTGAACTTCTTTTTACAACCCGATGGGAGCTATATTTCATTGCAAGGGATCCATGCCATGACTCCAATAGGCTTGTCACAATTTGAGCTCTCCGGTGATGACCAGAATGGGCATCAATTCTCCTTCAACCAAATGCTCTTGCTTGGGTCTGGTAATTTTAGTAAAGAATCCTTAGAAGTAGACCCGGCGACCATTGATCCCGCCAATACAAAACCTGAAGATGACTTGATTAATTCCATCGTGACAAAGATCACGAATGTTCAGCTATGGCAAGGTCAATGGCAATACCCAACTGCTGAACCCAATTGCATTAAATCATATTATGGAACGCGTAGATCTTATAACGGGGGTGATTACACTTTTTTTCACACCGGTTTAGATTTTGGTGTCTGTGTAGTCCAATCATTAAATATTTATGCAGCTGCCCCAGGTAAGGTTGTTTATACTGGTCCATTATTAATCCGGGGGAATGCAACCATTATCGATCATGGGATGGGCGTGTTCAGCGCATATTATCATCAAAAAGAAATTAAAGTGAAACTCGGCGATACGGTTACTCAAGGTGAATTGATAGGAATTATTGGCGAAACGGGAAGGGTCACCGGGCCTCATTTGCATTTTGAGGTTTGGGTAAACGGGATCCAGGTTCAGCCATTGGATTGGCTTGAAAATATCTACCCGTGAAATTAACAATTATCTTTTTGGGTAAGGTATAATAGCAACGCATTTTTTGACTACGACAAGACTATGACCCCGAGCGAAATAACCCTTTCCCCTGACTATTGGCAAGAATTCACCATTGAAGATAAAGACATTGAATTTGTATTCAATTACCTGCTCGAAAAAGAAACCCCCCTTACTACGACGGAACTCCTCACAGCCATTGTTCAACAACGCATTATCGAAGAAAAACAAAAGCTTATATCCAATCTTTCCAAGCCGTCGGATATTTACAAACCAAAAGAAAAATATGCCATTGGTCAAACCTTGATCTTCCAAAATTTAGGCAACAAGCAAGGGGAAGTAATTGCTTCAAGACCAGGTAACAACCCCGAATACACAAGTTTCGATGTCATCGAAGTTCGCTTCGAAGATGGGAACACCCGTTTTTTCGCTGGTTCTTTCCCCAACCACAAGCTCAATACACTTGTAGAAATCAAAGAAAATGACCCCAACCTGGACAACGCGCAAATCCTAAATCAATACGGGGATGCACTTCGAGCCACCTTGGATCAAGCTCTCCGTGCCAAAAAGGACTTGGTTTTGATTGCCGGTCGCTGGTTCCCAAGGTCCTTGTTGGTGGATGTCAACCAGGGGCATTTGAATTTAGCGGAAGCCATTTTGGAAGAGGCTAAAGGCGGGCCCCTCCCCATTTCGAAAATTATTGACCAGGCTGACTTGCCAAAGGATGTTAATCCACAATTGCTCGAATTTTCACTGGATTTGGCTCTGCAGGAAGATCCACGCTTCGACGAAGTCGGTCCTACCGGGGAAACTTTATGGTTTTTGCAGAGGTTGGAACCCGAAGGGGTTCAAAAACGACCCACTATTCTTAATTTTCCACCCTTCGATTATGACACACAGAAAATTGCCAACCTGCTTACTCCCTTTGAAAGCAATTCTACCGATGAATACGAACCCGGGATGGATCCAGGAAATTCAGTAAATAATGTTCAGATTGGCTTGATTTATCCCCATTGGGAAGCGGGTACCCTTCCTTTGACCAGCCAGCTAAAACGGCTCTTCCCCATTGCTCACGAAGCTCCCCGCATCCGTTTCACCTTTGTGGATGCTGACAAGAATCTGACTTTTAATGGCTGGGTGATCCAGCCCCAGAGGTACATTTTCGGCCTTAAAGAGTGGTACCAGGAACAGGGGTTGATTCCGGGAAGTATTGTCCACTTAAGTAAGGGAAAAGAACCCGGGGAAATATTAATTTCAATCGAAAAACAACGTCAAAACAGGGAATGGATCCGAACCACATTCATAGGATCCGATGGCGGTTTGGTATTTGTTATGTCCAAACAACCTGTCACGGCAGCTTTCGATGAAAGATTAGCCATCTTTATTTCCGATACGGATCATCTAAAACAAATCTGGGAAAAAGGTGCTTATCAAAAAATGCCTTTGGAACAGGTGGTCAACCTTATTATGCGCGAACTGGCGAAATTGAATCCCCAGGGGCAGATTCATGCCCAGGAATTGTATGCTGCTGTGAACCTGGTCCGTCGTTGTCCACCGGGTCCCATCCTCAGTATTTTAAACTCCAGCGATTGGAGCACATACCTGGGGGATTTATATTTTCGATTAATGGATAACACATTGTAGTATGATTGTCCGCGTATGACAGAGACGAAAACCTTCAGCCTGGTCAAACCCACCCTCGATACCCCCTTTCATATTGATTTTTCCTGGTGGAAGATGCACGATAACGATTGGCGGGTGTACCTGCAAAGTTTTCTTTGCCCGGAGCATCAAGCCATGTACTCGGAATCTACGGGTGAAGCAACCGTGGATTGGGTGGATCCGGAAACCGCTGAAGTTTTTCCTGTCGATGGTTTACAGCAAGTGTTAATGACCCACTGTGCTTTGCAAACCGGTTTCCTGGAAGGGAAAACTCTGGTGGACTCCGTTTTTCGAACCTTTCTGTCCAACGGGAACTCTCCGCAGAATATGCAGGAATTGGGACATCACCTGAATCAACCAGCCAACAAGATCCTGATCACACTAAGTTCAGGGAAGGTTTACAAAGGGATTCGACCAATCCAAGTGGGATAATAAATGCCTCTGTAGCTCAATTGGACAGAGCACCGGACTTCTAATCCGATGGTTGTGGGTTCAAGTCCCACCAGAGGCGCCAACAAAAGCATATTGAAAGGTCAAGAATATGCCAAAACAAAACCCAAAATCAAACAACAGTGATAGCGCTTTTACCCCCATACCCAGTCATTTTCTATCCAATCCATCCGTCCAATCCATCCATCGGGGTCACTTTTGGAAACCACCGACAGACGTTTACGAAACGGAAAAAGATTTTATCGTCTCCGTAGAAATTGCCGGGATGACGGTCGAGGATTTTGCGATTCAATTCCACAAACAATTTCTGATTATCCAGGGAAAACGCAATATCGAGTTCGAGAAATGTGCGCTTCACCAAATTGAGATTTATTCAGGGGAGTTCCAGGTAAGCATAGAAATCTCTGCTCCCATCAACCAGGAAATCTCGCATATTGAGTATCACAATGGTTTCTTGACTGTTTCTTTGCCAAAATTGAAAAACAGGAAATGACAAAAAGGAATCCATAAATATGCCTGCCTCACGATGGTATTTTAATCTTCAAGAATTTGGACAATTCAACCTTAATGAAAACAATCAAGATTTGAGGGAAGAGTTGTTGAGCTTATTGGGGAACCAGGAGAAAAATGAGAATTCTCCTGTTGCGTTCCAACAGACGGACGAATCCGAAGAAGGAATTCCTCCTATTCCCGAAGTTCTTCCCATCCTTCCTCTACGCGGTCTGGTAGTCTTCCCACAGACGGGAGTTCCACTGACCATCGGTCAACCCCGTTCCATTCAACTTGTGGATGAAGCCACGGCTGGAAAAAGGATGATTGGTCTATTGACTTCCAAGAATCCAGAGTCAGATAATCCAGATCCTAAAGAGCTATATCAAATTGGCACCGTGGCGGTGATCAACCGTTTGTTCCGGGCAACGGATGGGACGATCAGGTTATTAATTCAGGGACTGAGTCGATTCAAAGTTGTTGAATTCGTGCAAACCGATCCTTATCTGAAAGCCAAGGTTGAGCTTTACCCCGAGAAAATAGAAACCGGTCTCGAAGTCGATGCGCTTGCAAGGAGTGCTCGAGATCAATTTGAACACATCGCTGAGATGATCCCCTCCATCCCTAGAGAGTTGGTGATCTCCGTAATATCCATTCAAGACCCCTTGCAAACTGTCTATACAATTTCCAATTTCCAAAGGATGGAACTGGCCGAAGCTCAGGGAATCCTTGAATTAGATTCCATCAATGACAAACTAAAGAAATTGGTCGCCCATTTAACCCGGGAAAGCGAAGTCCTTGAACTTGGTCAAAAGATACAAAACAATGCGCGCAACGAAATTGAGAAAGTTCAGCGGGAATACTTCCTCCGCGAACAGTTGAAAGCCATCCAAAAAGAACTGGGCGAATCGGACGAGCAGACTGCTGACGTCAATGAATTCAAAGCCAAGATCGAAGCTTTGAAAATGCCCGAAGAAGCTGAAAAACAAGCCAACCGGGAATTGGAACGGTTATCCCGTTTGCCTACTGCTGCCGCAGACTATGGAGTCATACGGTCTTACCTCGAGTGGTTGGTTTCCCTTCCCTGGTCCACGGAGACGGTCGATGATTTGGATATTGCCCGCGCCCGGAAAATCCTCGACCAGGATCATTTCGGCTTGAAGGATGTCAAACAACGCATCCTGGAGTACCTGGCAGTTCGCAAGCTCCGCCTGGAGCGCAAAGAGGAATTCAACAAGAAACCCAGTAAGGATTTGATTCGTAAAGAACGCGAGGGCGTAATCTTGTGCTTCATCGGCCCTCCGGGAGTTGGCAAAACCTCACTGGGTCAATCCATCAGCCGTGCCATGGGTAGAAAATTCATACGTATTTCGCTTGGTGGTGTGCGAGATGAAGCTGAGATCCGCGGTCACCGGAGAACTTACATTGGAGCACTCCCGGGTCGTATCATCCAAGCCATTCGACGTGTCGAATCAAGAAACCCCGTATTCATGATGGACGAGATTGATAAACTATCCTTTGATTTTCACGGAGATCCAGCATCTGCTCTTCTGGAAGTACTCGATCCCGAACAGAACAATGAATTCCGGGATAACTATATAGAAGTCCCCTTTGATCTTTCACAGGTAATGTTCATTACGACCGCGAATTCTCTAGAGACCATTCCTGCCCCCTTGCTGGACCGGATGGAAGTGATCCAGTTGGCTGGGTATACAGAAAATGAAAAGATCGAAATTGCCAAGCATTACTTGATACCGCGGCAACTCCGTGAAAATGGCCTGCGAGCCAATGAAATTAAATTCACACCCCCTGCCATCCTGGCGATTATCCGGCAATACACCCGGGAATCCGGTGTTCGCAATCTTGAAAGAGAAATTGCCTCGGTTTGTCGTAAAGTTGTAACTCAATTCAAAGAAGGAAAAACGGAATTAAAAATGGTCAAACCGGCAGATGTTCGGCAGAGCTTGGGTCATCCCAAGTTCTTGGAAACCGAAGAAATTATCCGCCGGACGGCCATACCTGGGGTTGCAACCGGCCTGGCTTGGACACCCTCAGGTGGTGAAATATTATTTATCGAAGCCACAAAAATGACTGGTTCCAAGGGTTTCCAGATAACCGGTTCCATTGGCACCGTCATGCAGGAATCGGCTCAAGCCGCGCTTTCTTACGTCAGGTCCAAAGCAGCAGACTACGGAATTGATCCCGATTTTTACGCGAAAACCGATATCCATCTCCATATTCCATCCGGGGCACAACCCAAAGATGGTCCATCAGCAGGTGTTACCATGGTTACCGCGCTGGTTTCATTGCTTTCACAACGTCTCGTGCGAGCTGATGTCGCCATGACAGGAGAGATCTCCCTGAGCGGTCAAGTACTTCCCATCGGCGGGCTGAAAGAAAAAGTTTTGGCAGCTCATCGTGCGGGGTTGAAAACCGTGATCATTCCGAAGCAAAACCTACCGGATATTGAAGATCTACCCAAAGAAATCAAACAGGGGATTGAATTCATCCCTGTCGAAACAATTGGAGAGGTATTAACCAACGCCCTTGAAAAAAAACCAGAAAATAAAAACAGAAAGTCAAAATAAAGGAAATCTCAACAAGAGCTTGCGGATACTGTTGCTCGATGACGACCCCAGCATGAGTACCTTATTGAAAACGCTACTCACGTTGGAAGGATTTCAGGTGGAAGCATTCGAAGGCATGGATAGAGATGTCATCGAATTTATCCAAAGTGACAGACCCGATGTTTTAATCACGGATATTCATTTGCGGACCCATAACGGCATTGAAATTACCCGTTCCATCCGCACTCATCCCGACTTAAATTATCTAAAAATCATCATCACCTCAGGTATGGATCAAGCAACGAAAAGCCTGGCAGCGGGAGCCAATTTCTTTTTGATGAAACCTTACATGCCTGATGAATTAATAAAGATGTTGAGAGAGAAATGAATCCCATATCCGTTTGTATACTGACAGTTTCTGATCGCTCATTTCATAAATTAAGGAAAGATTTGAGTGGTCCCAAACTAAAGGAATTCATTGAGAAAAAAGGCTGGCAGGTTGTTGATACCCGTATCGTCCCTGACGAAATCCAAAAGATCCAAGAAGCACTCAAGGATTGGAGCGAATCCTCAACTTCCCCTCAAGTGATTTTAACTACAGGAGGGACTGGCTTTGCTCCTAGAGATGTGACCCCTGAAGCCACCCGCAAAGTCGTCGAAAAAGAGGCTCCGGGTTTGGCAGAATTGATGCGCTTCAAAGGGTTGGATACATCGCCTTACGCTATGTTATCTCGGGGAATTGTGGGGATCCACAAAAAGACAATCATCATTAACCTTCCGGGCAGTCCAAAGGCAGCTGTTGAAAGTATTTCCTCCATTTCCGAAATCCTTCCACATGCCATAGCGTTGTTAATTGAAGATCCTGGGGCTGAGACTCAGCATTCCTAGCGAATTTGTAAGGAAATTGTTAATCATCTTCTTGATATTTAATATACAATACACTTATATAAAATAATCCACTGGAGGATTTGAATGGAAAAGAAACTAAAGCTTTTACGTTTTTGGTTGTTGGGTGTTTTCGTGATTCTGGCCGCAGCACTATTTGTTCTGTATTGGTTCGTAGTAACCGCAGCTAGCGCAGCAGCCCACGCAGCATTCTCACTCGGCAGGGTCTTTCTGGTAATTTGGCCCTATTGGCTTGGAATGGCAGTCCTTTTTGTCGTAGTATATTTTGTTTACAGAGCCATCATCAAAGGAAAGAAATAGCTATTACGAAATTCACACTAAAGCATCTTAAGCTATTTTCCACTAAAGCCTAAGATGCTTTTTATATCGTCATTTTTCTTTATCCAGTAGAACTCCACCCCTTTCGATTTATACAATTCCGAGAGGCGTGGAGTTGTTTTTTTGTCTAAAAATGATTTGGGATCGATAAAGACAACAACCATTCTAATACCGCGTAGGAGTAAGTAATCCGTGGAAATCTCCAACTCATTAGCAGAAGAACTAGAAACAAGGATCACGGTACTTCCTTTTACAAAATTTGCTTCCTGGCTTTGAACCAACCCCAAAAGGGGTAGCTTTCCCTTGCAATCAATAAACGCAAGTGCTTCGATCACTTTTCCTAGTTGACGTTCTCCCCGCTCAGCTGTGAGATAGGAAAGGCTGCTGCCCATGCTGGCAAATCCCACTGCTCTACCCAGGCGGATGAAATATTTTACGATTGTGGCAGTGCTCGTGACTGCGTACTCAAATGTATCTGGCGGTAAATCGGTCTTGGGTATTTTTTGAATCTTGTCTGTGCGATTGCTTTCAAAGATTGAATTCTCGGGCGATTGAACTTGGGAGGATTCATTTGCATCCAGCAAAACCCAGATATTTGATTGTGGATCCTGATCGAATTCCTTTACCATTAACCTTTGCCTGCGGGCTGTGGATCGCCAGTGAATCCGGCTGAGAGAATCCCCAATTCGGTATTCCCTGACACTTGAAGCGTAAGGTGTAGCATCCTGACTTGAGGTCCGCATCGCTTTTCCGCCCGAGAGCTGACCTGCAGGAGAAGAAAAATGATCGATGTCGAACTGAAGTGGGATTGTCAGTAGGTTATCCTTTGCGGGAAATATCCTTTCGGCATAAAACATCCCAAAAGGATCTCCCGTGCGGATTAACGTTGGTCCTAATGGAAATTCTCCTCTGTGAACCAACCTTGTGTTAACCTGGAATATTTGATTTGAATGTGGTTTCATCATAATGAGAATGCGAGAGGCAATTGAACCAGGTAAAGCGGATTTATCGATTATTTCCACCCATAAAAGCCAAAAACGTCCAACATTCTTAACTTGGAAACGCTCTTCGAAGACCGATCCAACCTGTCGCTGCTGATTCCTTGAATTTCGGGTAACTACTGCTGCATTTCTAGTGAATAGAGTCCATAGGAAACTAATGATCGACAGCAATAGTCCAAAATAGAGTATTCTAAATAAGATGATTTCGTTGCTTAAAAGTGCAAAGATCAAACAAATTGTAGCTAATCCTGTAATTATCCAAACACTCTTTCGGACATGCATTGACAACATCTAGGATTATTCCATTTTAAGAAACGGCAATTGAATCCATTATTTCCAAAATGATCATATTCGACGTAAGTCCATGCAATTTAGCTGCAGGTTGAACAATCACCCTGTGAGCCAGAACCTGTTCGGCAATTTCTTTTATATCATCCGGGATCACATAGTCTCTCCCGCGAATAGCTGCCATTGCCTGCCCAACCCTGAAAAGACCCAGGCTTCCACGGGGACTCGCACCTAGATAAACATCGGAATGCTCCCTGGTGGCGCGGACAAAATCTACGATATACCTTTTTACAGGTTGTGAAACGAGAACGTGCTTGATTTGTTCTTGGGCTTTGATCACCTGGTTGGAAGATACAACCTCTTTCAAATCGTCGATAGGATGTCGGATTTGCTGACTTTCCAGGATTCTAATCTCTTCCAACATCAAGGGATATCCAAGGGTGACTTTCATTAAAAATCTGTCCAATTGAGCTTCAGGGAGAGGAAAGGTTCCTTCATATTCAATTGGGTTTTGGGTTCCAATAACCATGAAAGGCATTTCCATTGGATGGGTCACTCCATCAATGGTCACTTGCTTTTCCTCCATGACTTCAAGCAAGGCAGATTGTGTTTTGGGGGTGGCTCTGTTGATTTCATCAGCTAGTACGATTTGCGAGATCACCGGGCCTGGCCTGAATTCAAATTTCCGATTATTTTGGTTGTAAATTGACACTCCCGTGATATCACTCGGCAGCATATCGGGCGTGAACTGGATTCTGGAAAACTGGCATCCGATGGAACCCGCTAGGCTGCGTGCTAGCATAGTTTTACCCGTACCTGGGACATCTTCAATGAGTAAATGACCCTGGCTGAGAAAACAAGCCAATACTTGTTCGAGGATCGACTTTTTGCCAATGATCACTTGCTCCAGGTTGGATATGATTGATTTCGAAAGGTTACTGATTGTTTTTATTTCCATGATCTTCTTCATTTTTCGATTTTTTGTTGAGCAAAAAGACTACGCACATTCCGAGTAGAGTTAATCCTGATAAGACTGCCCCATAATAACATGATTGAGGACGGTAATAGAATTGAATGGTGTGACGCCCAGCGGGGACATGGACAGATTGAAAAGTTATCATGCCAGGATAAATGGGAATTCTCTCTCCATCCATTAAGGCAATCCAACCGGGATAATAAGTGGATGAAAGCATCAACCAACCCGGATTTGAAGATTCGACTATTATCTCCTTTTGACTACCTGGTAAGAAAGTCGATTCATACTTGATTGGTTGAGCTGGTTTACACTGCTCTTTCTCTAAAAATCCTGGTGCTTCTACTATAAGAGTATTTTGAACGCTCTGCTTCGAATCATCCATGAGATTAATCAGCATCTCTTGAGAGTCATTAACATTCTGTGAGATTTGTACACACTCGTACCATTGATAGTCTTGTGAACCTTCTATTGGGTTGAGTTGAATTCCCATCCTCGAATCTGCGTTAAATTGTTCAACCCCAACAACATCCATTAGCCCAAGCAACTCAATCTGCTTTTGTCCCTGAAAGTTATTCAAAATATCTAAAAACCGTTGAAACCGATCCGGTACAAACGGGTCAAAATTATTTACAAGATTTATATTTGATAATAAATTCGTATTGGGTAGATTGACATTACGAATATTCTCCCAATCTTCTAAAGGCCGAAAATCATCAAACCGAAAAAACCTTCCAAATTTCAGATCATATTCCGAATTGGCAGGAATCCAAATCCTTCCAAAAGCAACCGCAGTGTTTTCTCCCACCTCATCACCATAAAAGGACTGGTCTGTGGTAGGTATCAAAGGGAAGGTATTGAATAAGAGGTCACCAGAAATTACTAAAGTAACTGCACAAATCCAGATGAAAAAGTTGTTTCTTGAATTATAAGAATTAGCAATACTTAAAGTCATAAGGCAGAAAATGATCAGCCCGATACTTACAAAAATCAATCCTCGAACTAAAGTGGCCAAATCCCCTTTAATAGTCAATGAACCAATTACGGATCCTGCCAAAATAGCAACTCCCGCCATTACTCCCAATCTGCAAATATATAACCATCTCCCCGTAGGAGCACGCCAGTATTCCACCCCATAGCCAGCAAGTAAAATGAGGCAAAATACTCCAATTATCATAAATCTGGCAGGGGCCTGGAAAAGGTTAAAAGTTGGAAAAAATCGGTACAAAAAGGGAAATATAGGTAAATTCTTCCCCAACGCTAAAAGTAGAGTAACGCCAAAGACGATCCAAAGAAAGGCGGAGACATTTCGATTCGGTCTATCTTTCTTAAACCATGATTTGATCGTTAAGAATGCAAGCATCAACGGAATGAACCCGAAATAAATAGCATCTTCCCAGAATGCTCCGAAACCCCAATAATCTCCCCTTGCGGGGTTGCCAAAGAACTCTGGAGAAAAGAAATTCAGAAGGTGTTCAGGCCAATAGGAATAGTTCAATGCCAATGCTATATCAACCGAAGAAGCTCTCGGTGTTTGTAATAGATATTCCAAGGTTGGTATCAACTGTACGGCAGACAACATCACTGCGATAAAAGCGCAGACTCCCAAAACAACGATGGCTTTTACGGCACTTGTGAGTTTTCCTTGCTGCCAACCCCAAAATCCCATCCAAACAATGGCAAACAAGAAGGTATACCAGGTCACCTGCGCATGCCCCGCCAATAGTTGCATGGCAATAACGATTATGAGCAATAGATAATTCTTGATTTGGGTTCTTCGCAACTCATTTCTGGCCGGGTCTTCGATTCGCACGAATGGTTGGATTATCTTCAAACACACCAACATGATCCATGGGATCCAGGCTGTCGCCCAAATCATGCTTAAAAAATTCACTCTTGCAATGAAACAACCACTCAGTGCGAATGCCATTCCGCTTACCATTTGGGCAAATGGTTTCATCCCAAGTTTCCGGGTGAGGAATACCATACCCAGGCCCGCCCAGATGACATGCAGGTAAATCAGGAAAAACGCCCCGGTTGCCAAGCCCGGATTGCCCTTGAGTAGATAACCAATAAAAGTAAACCAAATGGGAGGGTAGAAGAACGCCAGTTGGTAGTTGGCTATGAGGGGAGCACCCATTCCATTGCTCAGATTCCAAAGGGGCAGAATCCCCTGGGTTATGTCAGACCATGCTGTGCTTAGCCAGGGTATGAATTGTGTCGAACCCGTACCCCAAAACAAGACTTGGCCTGAGAAGATCAGCGGGAGGAAGAGTATCGATGGAACCATCACAACTACCAGGAATGGCATTTTTTCAAAAACTCCAGCCGAACCTTGCACCGGGCGCGTGATCGGTTCTACAACCTTATTTCCCTTGATCCAACTTTTCATTGTCAATTCTTGAATATGTGATTCAACTACATTTTCCCGTAAATTACCTTTGTTCTCTCCATCATGAGTATACAAGAAAACTTGTGTTTGAATCGGGATGCGGATTTCCCCTTGCTTTATTTTCTTCAAACCTCTATAATTTTTTCATTCGTATGAGCAGCCCATTTCATCTTTATCAACTTCAGAAAATCGATTCTCAATCTGATCTACTTGTACGTCGGATGAAAGAGATTCAAGTATTGATAAGCCAGGATGAGAAAAGCGCCGCGCTCTCAAATGAAATCCACATCCTTGAATCTACCTTGAAGGATGAGAAATCCCATGCCGATAAGATTGAAACCTCCATCCAGCAACGGAAGATAAAGTTGGAACAGGCAAATTCCGTTCTTTATGGTGGAAAAGTAGTAAACCCTAAAGAATTGATTGATCTTCAAGCCGAGATTGAATCTCACAAAAAAGCAATCGTTCAGATGGAAGATGAACTGATGAATTCATTGGACCAGCAGGAGAAAACAAAAGAACAACAGAAAAGTACCCTGTATCAACTGGAAAAATCTCAAGCAGATTTTGATTCCTTACAAATAAAACTCCTGAATGAAAATGATATTAATCTGAAAAACTTGGATAGATTGAAGGTCGAAAGACAGGTTGCTTTATCCCAAATCAGCACGGAAATGCTCAGCATTTATGAAGGTATCCGCCAAAAAAAGAAAGGGATTGCTGTTTCTCTCATTTCAGAACAGTCTTGTTCGGCTTGTGGTCATGAATTGACTCCCTCTGAAATCCAAACCGCCCGAACATCCCCAGGGCTCAGCTATTGCAGTTCCTGTGGGAGGATTCTATATTCAGAATGATATGTTAAGACTACCTGGTATCAACATCAATTGGTTTTCATTGCTTCTTGGGCTTGTGGGTGCCGCGCTACTCTTTGTGATCATTGTGGGGTTAGCACGGATCTCCAGGCAATCTAAAGAGACCCAAAAGTCAAAAAAAGCAGAAGAGTCAAAAACCAAAATCCTCAGTGTGAAGACCCGGTACTTTGAACAATTGTTGCTTTGGTGCCAGCATCAGCATATCGCGGATGAATTATTTCCGTTATCCGACATCCTCATCGAACCCCACTTTACCTCTCCACCTCCTTCAGTAGACCCTGAGAATACTTTTATTTTTGAACGGATGATAGATAAGATCATTCCGTTCAATCCTGTAGCAATGGAAGTAATCTCCCAATACAACATCAATAAGATCACCTTTCCCCAGGCAATTGCCAATGGAGTCGACCTGGCAATAGTGGGGAAAATGGGCTCTGGCAAGACCACCGCCTTGATTTATCTTCTCCTTAAAGTAATTACCGGTAAAATCCCCACTCCTGAGATTATTAACCGAATCCCAATCTACGCACACGTACATGAGTTGCAGTTGTCCATTTCCGAAGGTAATTCTCCCCTTGGAAATATTATTCAAAAAATCGTGGACAATTTCCCAGGAAAGAACCAGGAAGAAGCGAAGTATTACTTTGATTCACAGTTGGAAGAATCCAGGATTTTACTTTTGCTCGATGGAATGGACGAGCTTTCATCTACCGACTACAGCCTTGCGATTAAGAAGTTGATCCAGATCAAGCAAAAATACCCAAAAATCTTAATCATCACCGCCATCCGCCCTGAACAGACTTACTATATTTCCCAGATGGGTTTTCAGCCCCTCTTTATTACCACTTGGGATTCCACCACCGTTGATGCTTTTCTTGAAAAATGGGAGAAAGTTTGGAATATTTCTGCATTTCTCGCTGGAAAACAGACCAAGATAGATGAAATCCCGTCGGAGATTTTGGATTCGTGGATCAGCAAGGATCGCAAGCTTCTAAGCCCCCTGGACTGGACATTGCTCATTTGGGGTGTCAAGTCAAATGACATTCAATCATTGGATTTACCGATGTTGATCGAATCCTATATCCACCGAATGATCAAGGGTGAAAAATGGTTGAAATCTCTACGGGATGTAGCCAGTGGCATGATCCAGGAAGGTGATACCATCCTTTCAGCCGCTTACATGGATAAACTGGGAAAATCCGGTATCTCGATCGATACTTTGATAAAAAGCAGAATCCTTATCCCCGTATCGGCGAATGAATTCCGATTCGTCCACCCGGTTATCCTAGCATATCTATCTCAAAAATCAACAACCAGCCCTGAAAACGACACGCTTTCTCCACTTGATATTTCCTTCTATCAACAGTATTTGGGAGTAGTAGTTCCACCTATCACAAAACCGATCGAATACATCCAGGCAACAATATCTGGAATAGTAGACGCCCAATTCTCCTTCATTCAAATCCTGGATCGGTTCGCAAAACTCTCGTATATAAAACTTACTCCTCGCGAAATTGCACCCCTTATTTCCATCGTTAAATTGGAAATGATGCCGGTCGGGATACGCTTGGCGATGTTGAGTATCCTTCAATCTGCCTTTCACCCGTCCATTTCTGAATTAACCACCTTATTGCTTTCCTCGGATTCACCGACTGCACGCAGCATCACAGCCATACATCTTGGTTCCGAAGGGGATCGATCAGCGGAAAAAACGTTATTGGATCTGCTTTCAGATCCAGTCCCCGATGTCAGGGGTGCTGCTTGCTTTGCTTTGATGAAAATGGGAAGTGCTACCGGTCTTCAAGCCGTGGTGGACCAATTGCTGGAAGGGAATGAAGAACTAAAGAGATATGCGGCTGAAGCGTTGACAAACGATCCCATACAGGGATATGAGATCCTTAAACAAACCGTCCACTCGCCGGCCATTTCCATTCGAAGGGCATCTGTGCAGGGGTTGGCTTGCATCCCGGAAGATTGGGTGATCGAACTCCTGACTCAACTATCAGTTGAGGATGACCAATGGATCATTCGCGATATGGCAGTTCAAATGCTGGAATTTCGCCAGAAATCCAACCCCTATATTCCCCGCCATATTCCGCTGGCAGCAGATGCTTCATGGTTGATTCAAATGGCAAGCGCAAAAGGTATTGGTATCAGTCGCGGAGATACTCCTTATGAAGTGCTTTTTGAAGTATTAAGTAACGGGAGTTTGGAAGAACAATTGGCAGCCATGGATTACCTTGGTGATGCCAGTCGCAAGGAGACCCTGGAACAACTGAAAAAGAAGGCTCGCGGTCCTGAAAATATGGCACGTGAAAAAGCGGCCTATTTATTGTGGCTTAATTCTCTGAGAAACACTAGATAGATATTCGATTATTTGACTGCGTTGTGAATGGTTTGTTCGATTTGCTCAATGCTGATATTCGTAACTGTAACTAATTTATCCCTGGATCGTAACCCCGCAACAATCTCAATGGATGAAGATTTTACTTTCAATATCTTTGACAAATATTCGATCAATGCATGATTGGCTTTGCCTTCCACAGCAGGCGCAGTCAGGCGGATTTTAATAGTCCCGTCATCCAATATCTCGGCTATTTCGGTTTTCTTTGCCCCAGCTTGTACCCTAACGTGCAAGGCACCGCCTGATTTGAAATCATGGAATTGAAAATGATGCGATTCAGCCATGGAATAATTTTACCCTATGCTTTCACTTTCGATCTAAGGTGTAGATCCGTTTACCGAAAATCCCTTCACCAATTCGGACAAGGGTTGCTCCCTCTTCTATCGCAATTTCATAATCAAAACTTGTCCCCATGGATAATTCATTCCAATGCGAAGCAGGGATCTTTTTTCGAAGGAATTCCTGGAGGAGTCTGAGTTTGACGAAATAATGCCGGGATTTCTCCTTGTCGTCACCCAAAGGCGGCATGACCATCAACCCTTCAATGGATAGATGGTCTAATGCCAAAATTCTTTGAAAATCAACCAGCAGTATCTCCCATTCCTGTGTTTCGTTTGCCAACCAACCTGATTTTGACTCTTCATCTCCAATATTCACCTCGAGCAATACAGGGAGCTTTTTGTTAAAACTCTCTAGACGTCGATTGAGCTTCTCAGCCAAATGCACACTATCGAGTGAATGCAACATGGAGAAATACTTGCAAACCAGATCAGCTTTACGGCTTTGCAAATGCCCAATCATGTGCCATTCAATGTGGGGATTTTCATTCTGTAATGCCAGGATCTTGGGCTCGGATTCTTCAGGATAATTTTCTCCGAATATCGTAAGCCCGCTTTCTATGGCAGCTTTGATCTTTTCCACAGGCTGTGCTTTTGAAACCGCGACAAGCCTAATCTCGGATAGCCTTCGCCCAGACTTGGAAGCAGACTGTTCAATGCGTTGCTTAACAAGATTGACGTTCGTCTTTATTTCCCCAAGGTAATTTATCGAATCCATAACACTCTACGCTAGAGAAAAAATAGCTCCGAACCTGCCAGTCTTACCCTTTTCTTTCCTATGTGAATACCATTCATCCACATCACAGGCAGTGCATTTTCTGGCAATCTCTATTTGCTTAACTCCTGCTTGCTTCAATATAGAAGCATTCAATTCCCAAAGATCTAGGAAATAGTGACCTTCTTTTTGCGTGAGAAATTCACCGCTGTTTTCCGGAAAAGTAGTATGTAATTCGGTCACGACATCCATCCCCACTTCATAATGATCTGGACCGATGGAAGGTCCAATCGCAGCAATGATGTCAATGGGAACGCAATCAAATTCGGTCACCATCGCATTAATTGCCTTGGAAGTAATTCTCTTGATTGAACCCATCCAACCAGCATGAGCTAGCCCAATCACACGCTGTCTTGGATCATATAAAAAAATCGGTACACAATCCGCAAATCGCATCATGAGGCTGACTTTTGGATTTTGGGTGAGTAAAATGTCCACCTTTTTCTGCTCTGACTTCAAATCCCGCAGTTCCCTGGCAACAAAGTAATCAGTTGAATGCACCTGCCAGGCATCATACATGGATTCTTCCGGGAGGGATATCGCCTTGAACAATCGCTTCCGGTTTTCAACAACATTGCTCCTCTGATCCCCGACCGAACTTCCTACATTCAGGGATTTGTAGGGTTCCGGGCTTACTCCTCCCATTCGAGTAAAACAAGCACCCAATACTTCCCTCTTTGGAAAGGATTCAAATATATAATACCGAACGCCATTACTGTTGTGCTGAATCAAGTTTTCTTTCTTAATTGCCTAAATGCATCAAGGCGGGTCAACAATTCATTTCTCGTTCCTATGACCGACTGTTCAAGTAACGGAAGTACATACCATCCGGATAGAAATCCAAATAAAACTCCCGTCAGAGTTCGTAATAATGGTGTGCTTTCTCTTGGAGGTAGCCAGGTTAATATGTTCAATCCAATCCCCGAAAACTGAGACGTGCCATCGATGGCGATAGGTAGAACCCCAGCGACCAACCAAATCCAAAATGAAAGGGAGGTAATTCTCTTTCGGTTTATTCCAAAAATAATGCCAAAAATGGCAAAAGAACCATACATGGCAATGTCCCGTTCACAAATGGCAACCTTGTATCCCAGGAAAGGATCACCGATGAAGACTTTTGCTGCAAAGAAATCAATTACCGAGCTGCCAGTTATGGAATCCCAGGTTATTGGCAACGATAAACCTGCCAGGATGCGAGGATAAACTGGTTGTGCTCCGAACAGGAAGTAGGAACGAAATGCTAATTGATGGCATAAAGGACCGTAAATGGTGTAGATAACTTTGGCAGCGATAGGCTGGTTTAACTTCATCAAGATTGGTGCTACGAATGGCAAACCTACGTATAGTACTAAGAATCCGACAATGAAACTTAGGTAATGCTGAGACCACCACAAGGAAACTCGATCCCAAAACCCGAATTTGACTTCCATGGAAGGTGGCTTTGTGTGTTTTTGTTCGCTAATTTTTGTCAATTGGTCGATCCGGTCGCGGGTAGCATTCAACATAACAACAAATTGCTGCTTGCGGAACTCCTCTTCCAGCTTGTAGGGTCCCACCTGTATATAAGGAACTGGTTTGATTTTCTTGTTTGATTCGTCTACTTGTAGAGTGATCAGTTTGAAGGGAATTTCTTTATTGACTTCGGTCAATACCCGTTCAATCTTCTGATTTGCAGCCTGGTCACTTGTTGTGAAAAAATAAACAGGGATTTGTTCGTTGTTGTTTTCAGTTTTTTCCATGATCTGCCAATAATCTTCTATACAGATTCCACAACATCAATTGTCGTTCCCCCATCAGGCCAATGTAGGGTTAATTCTCCCGGATCATAGGAAATCACAGGGGTGGTCCATCGGAAGACCCATTTGGCATCTTCGGGGAGGACGTTTACACAACCATGCGAGCGGGGAGTTCCAAAATCGTTGTGCCAGAATGTGGAATGAACAGCAGCCCCACTTTCATCAAATATCGAAACCCACCCGATCCCCAGAGTGTCGTAGCCACTTTCCATGTTGCCGCCTGCCATATGCAAAGATGCTAATTTTCTATAAATTGGATGGAGCCCTGGCGGAGTCGCCCATTTGTCCACAGCTTCGCCAGCTGCATTAAATTTGGCGCCGGTGGAACAACGGCAATAATAGACTTCACGACCGCTTTCAAAGCATTGTAAGTACTGGTAGGTCAAGTTCACCAATACTTTTTTGTCTGTTACTTCTGGCGAGATGGGGAGGAAATCATCATTCGTGAGGATACGAAAACCTCTCGCATCTGCCCAGAAAATATCGCCATACGATCCATACTTCTCTGTAACCCGGTACTGGAAGTTGCCATTCCCAACATCCCGTATTTGATCGATCCAGACAATTTGCGAGTAATACAACCTGGGATATTCGACAGCTGACAACCAAGGTGATCTCGCAGGTGGGTTTTCCAAGGTGAGATCAACATACGGAACGGTGACTTCGGCCCATTGACCTTGACCCAAACTGGTGTTTGGAAGCGAGGTGACAGGAGTATTGATTATCGATCGACAAGGCTGGACATAGGGTGCATATACATATCCCTCGGGTGTTTGTACCCATCGTCGGCTGATCAAACCTCCAGGAGCATCTCCCACCACTTCCCTTTCCCATAATACTATGGCATCTTTTTCCAGTTGTTTTACTACAGAACTATTTTCATTAGGACCGCTTCGTAAATTAATCGGTCCCTCTTTACAATTCCGACCTAGGGGTGTGTCGCTCGGCCAGTTTTCGGATTGATTTAAACTTCGGGAAAACCGACGAGATGATAATTTTGGGTTTATCAAAGCAACTCCAGCCGCAACGCTGGATAACTGCAGGAACTTTCTCCTTGAAATCTTCGATGAAACTAATTTCATATTGATTAAAGCTTTCTATCCTTGATCATGGACACGATGGATTCAATTTGAGGTTGCCACAAGGAATCTTCACCGATAAAAGGAACCTCACTCCGGACCAACTCATAGGCTATTTTAGTCCCTATCCCCAGTTTCTTGGGGGTGTTCTTCATTCTCAAATCGATGGCTCGGGTCGCAATGAATATCTCGATAGCCAAAACATGCATGGCATTTTGAATGATTTGCCGGGCATGTCTCGCAGCTGTCCAGGCATTGGCATTATGATCCTCCTGATTGCCTGACGTTGGCAAGGAATGGACAGAATCGGGTGTTGCCAGGGTTTGGTTTTCAAGTACAAGAGATGCTGCGGTATAGTGGGTCATCATCAGCCCAGAATTCAGACCGGCATGAGCATTTTCTTCCACCAGCATGGGAGGCAGTCCGCAGTTGAGATTTCCATCCAGCAGGCGGAATGACCTTCTTTCTGATATTGCCGCTAACTCAGCAATGGCGATTCCCAGGTAATCCATCCCCAGTCCTATTGGCTCGCCGTGGAAATTCCCGCCGGATAATACTGAATTCTCCGAGAAGATGAGGGGATTATCAGTAGCAGCATTGATTTCGCGTTCCAACGTAGTCTCAACAAATTCCGTTGTTTCACTCACAGCACCATGGACCTGGGGAGCGCAGCGCAACGAATAAGCATCCTGTACCCGGTTCCCCGTATTCACAAATTCGCTTCCCTCTACCATTTTCAGAATGCTATCTGAGATCCGCATTTGTCCAGGATGATTGCGAGCTTGATGGATTTGTGGATCGAAAGCATCCATGCATCCCAATAACGCTTCAAGGGAAAGGCTCAGTGCCAAATTCGCAATGTGGATCAAGTAATTGGCATCGAAAAGGGATAGGCACCCAATGGAAGTAGAGAATGTCGCCCCGTTATTGATCGCCAAGCCTTCCTTGGCATACAACTCCAAGCGTTTTATACCTGCTTTATCCATCGCCTCTTTACCGGTAAGTCGCTCATCCTTGAAATATGCATATCCAGATTCTTCGGGAAGGTTTTTTCCGTCGGTGGAAAGAACCAGGGCAAGATGCGACAGCTGGCAAAGGTCTCCAGATGAACCAAGCGATCCCTGGGACGGAATGGATGGAGTGACATTTTGATTCAACATGGTCAGCAAAGTATGAATAATTTCGCTGCGGACACCCGAAAATCCCTTCGATAGCGCGTTCGCCCGGATAAGCATTGCTCCCCGAACAATTTCCAGGTCCAGCTCAGGTCCTGTCCCAACAGCATGGCTCAAGATAAGGTTCCGGTTCAATTTCTGGATGTCATCATGGTCGATGCGTTTTTCAGCAAAAATTCCATATCCAGTATTTATTCCATAAACTGGTTTTCCGGTCTCGAGTATCTTCTGAAGGTTTTCATGGGAATTATTGACTCTTTGCAATGCCGCTTTTGTTATTTCAACCTTTTCATTTTCCCGAGCCACAGAAACCACATTCTGCAAGGTTAGTGAATTGCCATCTAATTTGAGCATTTGCTAAATTTCACCTTTCGCGTTTCTTGCTGCCAGTTTCACGCTGCATTTCACGGGTCATATCCCTTTGCGCGATTTCATGTCTTTTATCGTAGAGCTTTTTACCTTTGGCGATGGCAATATCGACTTTCGCCAGCCCCTTTTTTAGATAAATCTGGACGGGAATGATGGTCATCCCTTTCAACTGTACCGCCTGGGAAAGTTCTCTCAATTCCCTGGGATGGAGCAGTAACCTGCGGTTCCTGCGTGGATCGTGGTTATCACGGCTCGCGGGGTCATAGGGGGCTATATGGGCATTCATCAACCACGCCTGCATATTTTCGACATGCACATAGGCTTCAGCCAGGCTGGCTTGTCCTGCCCGGATGCTTTTGATCTCGCTTCCTCTCAATGATATCCCTGCTTCAAAATGTTCAAGAAGAAAATATTCAAATGCAGCTTTTCGATTTTTCGCTACGACCTTGATATCCACTTCTCAATTTTAACATAGAGATTCGTGTTGGTATAATCTTCCCCATGTCTCAAACCAACCTTCATGATTTGTTCCTGTTGGAAAAAGGAATTTATTTCCTGAACCATGGATCTTTTGGCGCAACCCCCAAGATGGTTTTTCAGGAATATCAAAAGTGGCAAAAAGAGCTTGAAAAACAACCCGTTGAATTCCTCGGGCGGCGATTCACTTCCCTTTTGGCCGAGTCCAGGCGGACACTTGCATCATTTTTATCGACTGTGCCAGAGAATCTTGTCTATGTACCGAACACTACTAATGGAATCAATACAATCGCCAGGTTTCTTCACTTTAATGAAGAGGATGAAGTTGTTATCAGCGATCATGAATACGGTGCTGTTGAACGCACCTGGAAGTATTTATCTCAACGGTACCATTTCAAATTGGTCATCGCCCCCATCCCTGTTCCCATTTCCAATCCTGCTGAAATAGTTGAAGCTTTATTTGCTTGTGTAAACCAACACACAAAGGTGATATGCGTCAGTCATATTACATCCTCAACCGCCATGATTTTTCCTGTCGAAGATATCTGCAAGAAGGCCAAATCTCTCAATTTGATCACTGTCATCGATGGTGCTCATGCACCCGGTCAAATTGATCTTGAACTTTCAAAGATAGACTCTGATTTTTATGTGGGCAATTTACATAAATGGCTATGCGCACCCAAAGGAAGTGCTTTTCTTTATGCTGCTCCTCGGGTTCAAAACCTGGTTGAACCACTGATTGTCAGTTGGGGTTGGGAGAGTGAGAATCCAAGTACTTCACAATTCATCGATTACCTCGAATGGACCGGGACGATGGACATTAGCGCGTATCTTTCTGTCCCCAAAGCCATAGAATTTGTGCAAACCTATATCATTGGGAATAACCGCTCCAAATGCCATGATTTATGTGCCTCTACCCAGAAGGAAATAGCCAACCTGACAGGTTTGGAACCTTTCCATCCCAATTCGCCAGCATTCTTTTCCCAAATGGTAGTGAGCCCCCTGCCTGCCTCCTCGGATATCAATTTACTGAAGGCAACCCTTTATGATCGGTATAAAATCGAAATACCCACAATTCTGTGGCAAGGGCACAAATTGATCCGCGCTTCTTTTCAGATTTACAACAATGCAGACGATGCCCATGCATTGGCGGATGCTCTGCGAAAAAACCTATGAAAAATAAAAATATTCGGGACTTACGCAGCTATGCAAAATCAACAGTTTTTCGGTTGATTCTTGGAGCACTTGTCCTGATTTTTGTTGTCGGGGAAATTCTAATTTACCTGATTTACGGTAGCACTGCCGCAACAACGGGATTTATTTGCTTCACTGCCGGTGTAGTCCCTGTGATCCTTGTGCTGCTCTCTTTATGGTTGATTGATTGGGTCGCCCGAAAGAATAAGAATCAATAATTTACCGGGTCTGCAAGACTGAGAATATACCTATCAGGACGCCCAAACCGCCAAGGATGATGATGATCAATCCAATTGGCAAACCTGCAGCCAGTGAACTGGGCGAAGCATCCTGAAACGTTGGGATGGTTAAAGGTGCAACCTGGGTAAACGTGGCTAGTTTTGTCGGGATGGGTGTTTCGATAAATTGCGCTGCCAGTGTCGGGTCTATCGTTGGGGTGTAAAGAGGGGTTGATGTGGGAGGTGGTTCGACAATCGGGACTTCACCGCGAGTCAA